>NZ_JBHWBP010000131.1:0-19431 GCF_042735575.1 Streptomyces sp. NPDC059564
CCCCGTGCCAGGTGGCGTCCACCGGCGGCAGCAGATGGCCGTGCTCGGCCGCCCAGGCCCGGGCCGCCGCCAGCCCCTCCTCGAAGGCCACGTCGAAGTGGCTCCACACCATGCCGAGTTCGTCCAGCTCCCGCGTCCGCTCCCGGCCCAGCGCGCCCCGGCGGTACGTCCGCCGCGCGTCCGCGATCCACTGGCCGAGCGGGAACCCCGCCAGGGCGGCCGGCCAGTCCCCGCCGGACACCGGGACCTTGAACGCGAACGGCACCCTCAGGTCCCCGGCCGTCGCGGCGTAGATCCGGGCCGCCTCCGCCCCGCGCCGCCACTGCGTGTGCTCCGGGTTCAGCACCCGCAGCCGGATGAAGGCCGCCAGCAGCGCCGGATCCCGGGGCGTGGAGAAGCTCAGCAGCGCCCGCGCCCCCGGACCGGGACCCGTGCCGGGCCCGCCCGCACCGGCCGCCGACGCCGGGCGGCCCGGCGCCTGCGGCTGGGCCAGGGCCTCCACCAGCCGCGAGTCGTGCGCCCTCAGCGCCTCCAGAAGTCGCGCGAGGTCCCCGTAGGCCCGCGAGGTCAGCATCGTCTCGGGAGACTCCCCGGGCCCCAGCAGCACCGGCACCACCAGCGAGGCGACCTTCCCCTCGCCGGGCCGGATCCGCAGCGCCCGCCCCACGGCCTGCACCAGGTCCGGCATGGAACCGCGCACGTCCGCCCAGAAGACGGAGTCGCACTCCTTGGTGTCCACCCCTTCGCCCAGCACCCGGACACTGCCCAGGAAGGCCTTCTCCGCGACCCGGTCGGCGGCGAACGCCTCCAGCACCCGCCGCCGGTGGGCCGCCGTGTGCTGGCCGCACAGCCAGTCCGCCCACACCGTACGCGGGTACGCCGGCAGCGGGGAGCGGCTCGCGGACCGCAGCCGCGCCGCGACCGCCGGGAGCCCGGCGGCGAAGGCCTCGGCCTCCTTGGTCAGGTGGTGGAACACCAGCGTCCGCCGGAAGCCCTGGTCGGCCGCCGCCTTGACCAGCGCCGCCTGGAGCGCCGCCAGCCGCATCCCGCGCACCCGGTCCGAGCGGCCGTCGGCGCCCAGCAGCACCGCCGCCTGGAACCCGGGGTCGCTGACGTCCACGCAGACCACCCGGTACGGGGCGCAGATGCCCCGGTCGATGGCCTCCGACAGCGGCAGCGTGTAGCAGCGGGCGCCGAACGGACCCTCCGGGTCGTCCTCCATGGACGCCACCAGCTCGCCCCGGCCGCGCGGACCGCCGCCGGACTCCTCGCCGTACCCGGCCCCGGTCCCGGCCTCCGTCTCCGCCTCGGTCTCGGCCTCGGCTTCGGTCTCCTCGCCGTCGCGCCACACACGGGGCGTGGCCGTCATGTACAGCCGGCGGGCCGAGGGGATCCGCGCGTTGTCGTGGACCACCGCCCAGGGTTTGCCGATCCGTCCCGAGGTACGGTGCGCCTCGTCGACCACGACCAGGTCCCACGGCGGCAGCCCCGCCAGGTGCGCCCGTTCGAGGGTGCCCAGCCCCAGGGAGGCGTACGTGGCGAACACGGTCACCCGCTCCACCGGCCGGGCGCCCCACCGGGCCAGTTCCCCCGGATCGGTGGTGGTCGGCACCCCCGCGTCCTCACCGCGCAGCGAGCACACCGCCACGGCCCGCCCGCTGCGGCCGCCCGCGCGCCAGGCGGCCACGGTCTGCACGAGCAGGTCGAGGGAGGGCACCAGGACGAGCACCCGGCCCGCCCGCAGCTCATCGGCGGAGCGCACGGCGACCAGGGACTTGCCCGACCCGGTCGCCATGATCACCTGGGTCCGCAGGCCCCCGACGGGCAGCCGGCCGTCCGCCGGCGGCTCCAGTGCGCGCACGACGGCGTCGACGGCCTCCCGCTGATGCGGGCGCAGCTCCGTCCTCGCCATCCGACCCACCACCCGTCCCCCTCTGATCTGCCGATTCGACTCCAGGGCCTATCTTGCCCGGATTCTGAGTCAAAAGGGTGGAAGAGGGCCGGACGCTCACGGCCGGACCGTCAGCGGGCGCCGAAGTTCTGCGTCCACCAGGGGCCGCCCGAACCCGTGTGGATGCCCACGCCGATGTCCTTGAAGGAGCAGTTGAGGATGTTGGCCCGGTGGCCCGGGCTCTTCATCCAGGAGTCCATCACGCTCTCCGCCGTCTGCTGGCCCTTCGCGATGTTCTCCCCGTACGTCGACCAGCGGTACCCGGCGGCCGTGGTCCGGGCCCCCGGGTCGGCCCCGTCGGGGTTGGTGTGCGAGAAGAAGTCCCGCCGCGCCATGTCGTCGGAGTGCCCCTGGGCCGCCGCCCGCAGCTGCGAGTCCTCCTTCAGGGGGCCACAGCCGGCCGCCGCCCGCTCGGAGTTGACCAGCGCGATGACCTGACCGGCCACGCCCGCGGGGGCGGGCGCCGGAGCCGGCGGCGCCGGACGCGGCGGGGTGCTCTTGGACTGCGTGGGCGTCGGCGCCTTCTCCGTGGTCGCGGAGGGCGACGGGGACGCCGAAGCGGACGCCGAGGCCGAAGGGGACGCGGACGCGGACGGCGACGGCGACGCCGAGGGGGAACCGGAGGGCAGCGGCGAGGCGCTGTCCGGCGCGGAGAGCGCGGCCAGCGGGGAGGCCGACGTGCTGCCGCCCGCCTCGGCGCCCCGCTTGCCGGGGAGCGAGCCGAGGTAGACCAGGCCGCCGCCCGCGACGCACGCGGCGACCACGGCCCCGCCGATCGCCCGGCGGCGGTTCTGGCGCCGCCTGCGCTGCGCCCCGCGCCCGGAGGCCGCCGACGCGTCGGGCTCGCCCGACTCGCCCGACTTGCGGCGGGCCGCCCGGCCCGGGCCGGACACCACCGGGGCGAGCTGGGTCTCGGCCCCGGCGAACTCCGCCCCCGCCGGGGTGGGCCCGGCCCCGGACGCGGCGAACGCCGCCCCGGCGGGGGTGAACCCCGCGGCCGCGGCCGACCGTACGCCCGCCAGCAGCGCCGCCGTCACCGGGACCAGCGCCAGACCGGCCAGCAGCCCCTCCGCCGGAACCAGTCCGTTCCACAGCCCGGAGCAGCGCAGGCACTCCCGGGCGTGCCGGGCTATTCGCTTGCGCCACAGCGCGGAGGGCCGCCCGTCCCAGGTGCCCGTCATCGACCGCAGCCCCTCGCACGGCGGCTGCGACTCCAGCGCCCGCTCCACCACCCGGGCCGACTCCAGCTGGGCCTTCATCCGCTGCACCCGCACCGCCGTGTGCTGCGGGGTCAGTTCCAGCGCGGCGGCCATCTCGGCCCGGGTCACCTCACCGGCGCACTCCAGCCACCACAGCGACAGCAGCGCCCGGTCGTCGGGCTCCAGCCAGCGCGTGGCGCGGGCGGTCTCGCGCCGCTGCCCGGACAGGTGGAGCCGTGCGACGGTCAGGTCGGCGAAGTCGGCGCCGGGGTCGGCGACGTCCCAGGCCTCCTCCAGCGCGCTCTGGCCCGGACCGCTGCTGCGGGCCTGCCAGTGCGCCCGCACCCGGTTCATCGTGATCGCCACCAGCCAGGACCGGAAGCTCTCGTCCGTGCGCAGGCCGCCCAGCCCGTCGAGCGCCCGCAGCATCGTGTCCTGCACCACGTCGTCCACGTCGCAGGACCCGTTCAGGGCCCGGCCGACGATGTTGTAGACGAGCGGCAGGTGGGTGCTGACGAGCTCGTCCTGTGCGCGGGGGTCGCCCGCGCGGGCCGCTGCCACCAGCGCTGCCGTGTGCTGTGTACTCATGTGAAAGTCCCTGTCCGTACCGGCGGTCGATGATGCCCAATAACTGGGAGACCGTCGAGTGGGGCCCCGATAACGGTAATCCGGAAAAATATTTCGGAGTCGTTCAGAGCAGCGGGGAGAGGGCCCGCGCGGCCGCTCTCAGGGCGGGCGCGCAGGCCTCGATCTCGGCGCGCGAGACCAGGAAGGTGACGGTGGTGACGGAGACCCCGCCGACCGGGCGGCCGTCGGGGCCGGGGATCGCCGCTCCGGCGCACCGGATCGTGGGCTCGTTCTCCTCGTCGTCCACGGCGAACCCCCGCGCGCGGACCGCTTCCAGTTCCGCCTCCAGCTCCGCCGGGGTGGTCAGCGTCTTGGGGGTGCGGCGCGGCAGGCCGGCCGAGGCGACCAGCGCGCGGACCTCGTCCGGGGGCAGGAGGGCCAGGACGCTCTTGCCGATCGCCGTCGTGTGCAGCGGCATCCGCATGCCGACGCGCGAAGCCGTCCGGAACGGCTGGTCGGCCTCCAGCTTGCGGATGTAGGTGATGGTCTCCCCGGTGTGCAGCGCCAGGTGCACCGTCTGGCCCGTCTCCCGCCGGAGTTCGCCCAGGATCCCGTCGACGCCGGCCGGCTCCTCGGCGCCGGCCAGGGCCGCCAGCCCGCGCAGCCGGGGCCCGGCCCCGTAGCGGCTCTCGCCCTCCGTCCGTACGAAGCCCTGCTCGATCAGCGCGGCCAGGATCCGGAAGGTGCTCGACTTCGGCACCGCCGCCGCCGTCATCACGTCCGTCAGGCGGTGCGGCCCGCCGGGCGCCGCGACCGCTTCCAGGATGCGCAGGGACTTCTCCAGGGCGGACCCGGCCGCCGAGGTCCGCCCGCCCCGGGCCGGGGCGTCCGCGGCTTCCGGCCTTCGCTCCGTTGACATGACGTCTCCCGGGATGGGTAAGGTCTGGACCACTGAGTTCCGGCACACGATACCCGGTTCCACTACGTGGAACACATCGGAGGGTCCCTTGTCCTGCCATCCGTACGCGGTCATGGCCGCCCAGCGCCTGCTGCCGGTCCTGCGCAGCACCGGAGCGGACGAGGCCGTCCGTGCCACCACGGACCTCCTCGCGGCCGGCTGCCGCGCCGTCGAGCTCACCACCTCCACCCCCGGCTGGGCCGGGGCCGTCGCCCGCACCGCCCCGCTCGCCGACGCGCTCGGCCGCCGCGCGCTGATCGGCGTGGGCACCGTCACCACCGCCGCGCAGGCCGAGGAGGCCCTCGACGCCGGCGCCGGCTTCCTGATCTCCCCCTACCCCGCCCCCGAGGTCCGCGAGGTGGCCCGGCGGCGTGCGGCGGTGTTCGTCGAGGGCGGGTTCACCCCCGGCGAGATCGCCGCCGCCGCCCGGTCCGGGGGCGCCGCGAAGGTCTTCCCGGCCCATGTGGGAGGCCCGGGCTTCATCCGCTCCCTCAAGGCCGTCCTGCCCGACGCCCTCCTCATCCCGACCGGCGGCATCCGGCCCGGCGAGGTCCGCGCGTGGCTCGCCGCGGGCGCGAGCGCCGTCGGCATCGGCAGCGGGCTGCCCGCCGACCCGTCCGAACTGGCCGCCGTCTTCGCGGAGCTGGCCGGACCGTGCTGCGCCGCGTGCGGGGGCGGCGGCCCGGCGTCGTCCCGCGCCGTCGAAGGGCGCTGACCGTGACCGCCCCCTCCGGTCCGTCCTCCGCCTACGACGTCCTCGTGCTCGGCGAGGTCCTGGTCGAGATCCACGCCGAAACCCCCCTGCGCGCGGCCGCCGACGGCACCGGCGCGCGGATCTCCTACTCCGGCGACGCCCTCAACGCCGCGGCCGCCGCCGCGGCGGCCGGGGCCCGCACCGCCCTCCTCGCGGTCGTCGGCGACGACGAGCTCAGCGTTCCGCTGCTGCGCCGCGCCGCCGACCTGGGCGTCGACGTCTCCCACGTCCACCGCGCACCCCGCCCGAACGGCGCCTACCTGCTCTGCGCCGACAGCGAGGGCGACCGGGAGTTCGTGTACTGGCGCGCCCACAGCGCCGGCTCCACCCTCTCGGTGGCCCACACCGAGGCCTGGCGCGAGCTGCTGACCGGCACCAAGGCCCTCATCACCAGCGGGATCACCGGCGCGCTCTCGCCCAGCGCCCGGGACGCCGTACTGGACGCCGCCCACACCGTCCACGCGGCCGGCGGGCACGTCACGTACGACCCCAACCACCGGCCCCGGCTGACCGGCCGGAGCGAGGCCCGGGACCTGCTGGCGCGGATCGCCCCGCTGACCGGGCTGCTCAAGACCTCCTGCCCGGCCGACGCGCTCGCCCTGGTCGGCACCGACGACCCGCGGGAGGCGGCGGCCCGCTACCGGGCGCTCGGGGCCCGCGCGGTGGCCGTCACCTGCGGGGCGGGCCGGCTGCTCCTGGACGACGGCGCCCGTGCGGCCCGCCTCCCCGTCCCGCCCAACCCGGCGCCCGTCGACGCGACCGGCGCCGGGGACTGCTTCACCGGCACCACCACCGCCCGGCTCGCGCTGGGCGACCCCCTCGCGCGGGCGGCGGCGTACGGGGTGGCGGCCGCCTCCCTCTCGGTGTCCGGACGCGGCGGCACCGGGCACGTCCCGGCCTTCGCCGACACCGCCGCGCTGGCGGCTACGGTCCGTCCGGGTACGCAACCGGGTCCGTGACCCAGCCCGCCGCCAGCACGAGCCGCGAGGCGCGGTGCACGGCCAGGAACCCGAAGGGCCGGTGGAAGTACACCTCCGCCCGGCGGGTCCGGTCGCGCTCGCGGGGCATTGCGGCCACGCCGCCCGCGAAAGCGCCGACCGCCGTGACCGCCGTGGCTTCGAAGCCCTCCGCGTGGAAGCGGGCCAGCGCGGTCTGGCGGGCCGAGCCCACCGCGAGCGGCTCCGGGCTGATCCCGGGGAAGTGGCCGGAGCGCCGGCCGGTGGCCGTCTCCAGGCCGAACACCCGGGCCTGCTCCAGCAGATCGTGCTCCGCGTTCACCTCGAAGGCCGCCGTCTCGATGGAGAGCCGGGGCTCGGGGGAGTGGGAGCGCACCGAGTCGACGAACAGGCCCGGGCCGGGATTGCCGTCCGGGAGGCGGCTCACGCCGGTGGCGGGACGGTCCCGGGTGACGGCCTCGATGCCGGTGGTGAGCACCTCCCCGAGCCGGGCCTCCGGTTCGCCCAGGACGAGGTGGACGTCCACCCCGTCGTCCCCGACCACCTCCAGGAGGGTCACCGCTCCGGCCGTGCCCCGGGCCACCTTGACCCGGTCCAGCAGGGCTGTGTGACGGTGCAGCATCAGGAGGGGCCGGTCGGCCCAGGGGCCCTCGTGCGCCTCGCCGAACCCCTCGTCGAACGGCCGGATCCACTTCAGCCGCAGCGCGAGTGCCGAGGCCAGCACCAGGTGGACCGCGTCGGGGCCCTCCGGCAGTGCGACCGGCATCCGGTCGATGAGGCCGTCCGTGTGTGCGGCGGCCCAGGCGTCCAGCGCCGCCCGGTCCCGGTCCGCGTCCCCGGTCAGGGTGCCCCGCGCACCCGGCGGGAGCTCCGCCGACCAGCCCGGTTCCAGGGGGAGGTCCTCCCGGCCCCACAGCCCGGTCGCCGACCGCAGCCCCCGTACGGAGCCCAGCGCGGACAGCAGCTCCCGCGCGGCCGGCGCCGCCTCCCCGGCGGGTGTCCCGAGCGCTCCGGCCAGCTCCGTCCGGGCCGCGCCCGCCGCGCCGTCCGCGAGGAGGGCGAGCAGTGGCCAGACCCCGGCCGCGGTGAAGACGGTGCCCGCCTCCCCGCCGGAGCCGGCGGCGGCCGCCCACCGGGCCGTGAGCCGATTGACCGCGCGTACCGTCGAGTTCCTCATGATCGGGAGCGTACGTGGAGGGCGCCGCCCGGCCGGAGCGGTTTTCCGCGGCCCGGCGGCGCCGGTCGGGAGGCGGTCCGGAGGCTGGTCAGCGGCCGTGCAGGCCCCGGTCCACGGCAGCCGTCAGCTCGCCCTCGGCCGTGTCCGCGTCCAGGGACCAGAACATCGCCCCGCCCAGGCCCTGTTCGCGCACGTAGCGGGCCTTCGTGTTCAGCACCTGCGGGTCGTCGTACGTCCACAGCGTGCTGCCGTCGAAGAGCCAGGCGTGGCCGCCGCGCCGGTCGCGGTGCACCTGGTAGGTCCCGGAGGCGGCCAGCTTCTTGAGCTCCTTGTAGTCCTCGTAGCCGGCCGCCCAGGTGGCGGGCGCCGGTCCCGTCGCGGGCTGCCCCATGCCGTCGCCGCCGCCGCTGACCCCGGTCCAGCCCTGCCCGTAGAACGGCATGCCGACCACCAGCTTCCGCGCGGGCGCCCCGCGGCGGCGCCAGGCGTCCACGGTGCCCTCCACGCTGAAGTCGTCGCGGGCGCGGAGCGCGGACTGCTGGGCGGTGGTCTTCTCCCCGGACACGTGGAAGTCGTAGCCCTGGAGGTTCACGAAGTCGAGGCCGCGCATGATCCGGCGGACGTCGAAGCCCGCGTCGATCTTGGCCGGTGCGGTCGGGACGAAGGCCGACAGCTCGTACGTCCGCCGCCGCTCGCGCCCGTACGCGTCGAGCTGGCGGCGGAACTCCTCGACCAGCTCGGCGAAGTTGCGCTTGTCCTCCGGCCGGAACCTCGTGTCGCTGTCACCCTCCGAGCCGGGCCACTCCCAGTCCAGGTCGATGCCGTCGAAGAGCCCGGCCGCCGCGCCCGCGCCGCCCCGGGCGCCGTCCTGCGGGAGGTTGCCCTTGATGTAGAGGTCGATGCAGGAGCGGACGAAGGCCTCGCGGGAGGCGGGGGTGAGGGCGGCGTCCGAGAAGTGCGTGGACCAGCTCCAGCCGCCCAGCGAGATCATCGCCTTGAGACCGGGGTGCCTGGCCTTGAGCTCCCGCAGCTGGTTGAAGTTGCCCGCCAGGGGCTGCTCGGCGGTATCGGCCACGCCGTCCACGGAGTTCGCCGCGTCCAGCGGGCGCACGTAGTCGGCCCATGCGTCGGCCTCGCCGGGCACGTTCCCCGTGAAGCACTTGCCGTCGGCGCCGACGTTGCCGAAGGCGTAGTTGACGTGGGTGAGCCGGGCGGCGGTGCCGCTCGTCTCCAGGTCCTGGACCTGGAAGTCACGCCCGTAGACCCCCCATTGGGTGAAGTACCCGACCTTCCGGAACCCGCGGTCGTGGTCCCCGGCCGCTCCGTTCTGACCGGCGGGCGCGAAGGCGGTCAGCAAGGAGAGGGAACAGGCGGCGACGGCGAGCCTGCCGAGCGTGCTGCGGCGCATGGGCTTCCTTTGCGGATGCGGGGAGTGGTGCTCGTGAGCCGGAAACTATTGGTCTGGACCAGCCGGGTCAAGGGGGTGTCCACCTCGGGTTCCGCGCGGCCGCCCGGTCGTCCGAAATTCCTCCTTCACGGCCCTGGGCACCTTTGCGCCCCCTCGCTACCCTCCGCGCATGATTCCCACGGTGGTCTGGGGCACGGGCAACGTCGGCCGCGCGGCGATCCGCGCCGTCGACGCCCACCCGGCGCTCGAACTCGCGGCAGTGATCGTCCACAACCCCGGAAAGGTCGGCCGTGACGCGGGCGAACTCGCCGGACTCCACCACCCGTTGGGGGTGGCGGCGACCGACGACAGCGAAGCGGTGCTCGCCGCCCGCCCCGCCGCCGTCGTCTACGCGGCGTCCGGCGACGTCCGCCCCGACGACGCGCTCGCCGACATCACGCGGGCGATATCCGCCGGGGCGGCCGTCGTCAGCCCCGCCCTCTACCCCCTCTACGACCACCGCAACGCCCCGCCGGAGTTCCGGGACCCGGTGCTCGCGGCCGTCGCGGCGGGCGGCGGCTCGCTCTTCGCCTCCGGCGTCGACCCCGGCTGGGGCAACGACGTGCTCCCGCTGCTGCTCAGCGGCCTCGGCACCACGGTGGACGTGATCCGCTGCCAGGAGATCTTCGACTACTCCACCTACGACCAGCCGGACTCCGTCCGCTACCTGGTCGGCATGGGCCAGCCCATGGACTACGAGCCGATGATGCTCATGCCCTCCGTCCCCACCATGGTGTGGGGCGGACAGGTCCGGATGATGGCCCGCGCCCTCGGCGTGGAACTCGACGAGATCCGCGAGACCTCCGACCGCCGCGCCCTCGACACCACGGTCACCACCCGCACCATGGGCGAGTTCGCGGCCGGCACCCAGGGCGCCATCCGCTTCGAGGTGCAGGGCATCGTCCAGGGCGAACCCCGCATCGTCATCGAACACGTCACCCGCATCCACCCGTCCTGCGCCCCCGACTGGCCCACACCGCCCGACGGCACCGGGGCCCACCGCGTCGTCATCGAGGGCCGCCCGCGCATCGAGGTCACCGTCGAGTGCACCGACGAGGGCGACAACCGCTCCGCGGGCGGCAACGCCACCGCCGTGGGCCGGCTGGTCGGCGCCATCGACTGGCTGGTCGACGCGGAGCCCGGACTCTACGACGCGCTCGACATCCCGCTGCGTCCCGCAGTCGGCAGACTCGGAAGGAAACAGCCATGAGAATCGACATTCCCGAAGGGCAGCACCCGATCGAGTACGTGTGGGGCGACATGGTCCCCGGCATCGGCATGGCCGCCGCCAACTTCTCCCTGTCCGTCTACGCCCACACCACCCTCGGCCTGCGCGAGTTCGAGGCCGCCCGGCTGCGCATCGCGCAGATCAACGGCTGCGTCTTCTGCCTCGACTGGCGCACCGACCGGGACGGCGAGACGGTCGAGGACGAGTTCCCCGACGCCGTCACCGCATGGCGGACCACCGGGGCCTTCGACGACCGCACGCGGCTCGCGGCGGAGTACGCCGAGCGCTACGCCCTGGACCACCACAACCTGGACGAGGAGTTCTGGGAGCGGATGACCGCGCACTACAGCCAGGTGGAGATCGTGGAGCTGAGCATGAGCATCGGCTCCTGGCTCGCCTTCGGCCGGCTCAACCACGTGCTGGGCCTCGACAGCGTCTGTGTGCTGCCGAGCGGCTGACACGGCCCGGGGCCGGACGGAGGTCCACCCTCCGCCCGGCCCCGGGATCCGTTCCCCGTCAGAGGTCCGTGGCGATGATCTTCTCTATGTTCCGCTCGGCGAGGGCCGTGATGGTCACGAACGGATTGACGCTGGTGTTGCCGGGGATCAGCGCTCCGTCGATCACGTAGAGGCCCGTGTAGCCGCGGAGGCGGCCGTAGTTGTCGGTGGCCCTGTTCAGTACCGCACCGCCCAGCGGGTGGTACGTGAGGTGGTCGCCCCAGATCTTGTTGGTGCCGAACAGGTCCGTCCGGTAGATCGTCCCCTCCTTCGAGTTGATCTTGTCGAAGATGGTCTTCGCCATGTCGATGGAGGGCTGCTTCCAGGCGGTCTGCCAGTTCAAGTCGACCTTGCCGGCGGCCGCGTTCCAGGTGAACTGGGCACGGTTGGGGTTCTTGGTGATCGAGAGGTAGAAGGAGGCGTACGTCTCGATCCCGGTGGGCAGCGGGGCCACTTCGGCGAAGGCGCCGCCCGCGTCCCAGTTGTCGATGCCGCCGCAGGGGATGGAGGCCTGCACCTTGCCGGTGGGGTCCCACAGGTGGTTCGCGCGGCCGCACATGACGTTGCCGTTGTCGCCCCAGCCCTTGCCGATCTCGTCGTTCAGGTTCGCCAGCGCGCCGGTGGCCTTCAGCCGGACCAGGAGCTTGCTGGTGCCCACGCTGCCCGCCGCGAAGAACACCTTGTCGGCGGTGACGGTCTTGGTGGCCACCACCGCCCCGGTGGTGTCGAGCTGTTCCATGGCGACCGTGTAGCCGCCACCGCCCGAGGGGGAGACGGTGGTGACCCGGTGCAGGGGGGAGATGCCGACCTTGCCGGTGGCCCTGGCCGCGGCGATGTAGGTCTTCTGGAGGGACTTCTTCCCGGCGTTGTTCCCGTAGAGGATCTCGCCGTCGACCGCGGACTTGGGGACGGTCCCGGCGACCTCCTGCTTCATGTAGTCCCAGTCGTAGACGTCCGGGACGAAGACGAAGGGGAACCCCGAGCGCTGGGCGTGCTTGCGGCCGACGCGGGCGAACTGGTAGCAGTCCACCGTCTCGAACCAGTCGGGGTCGACGAGTCCCACCCCGAGACCGGCGTTGGCGCGCGGGTAGTAGGTGGAGTACATCTCCTCCGCGTCCACCGAGGGCAGGATGGCCGCGAAGTTCTGCCGCTTGGGCGTCACGGCCATGCCGCCGTTGACGAGCGAGCCGCCGCCGACCCCGCGGCCCTGGTAGACGATGATCCCGCCCATCTCCTCGGCGTCCAGGATGCCCGTGTACTTGGGGACGTCCTTGTCGATGGGGAACCCGAGGAAATTGCTGAGCGGCGCCTTGGTCCTGGTGCGCAGCCAGTACGAACGGTAGTCGGGCTTCGTCGTGTTGGCGAAGATCTTGCCGTCGCTGCCGGGGGTGTCCCAGGCCATGCCCATCTCGATCATGTGCACGTCGACGCCGGCCTGGGCGAGCCGCAGCGCGGCGACCGAGCCGCCGTAGCCGGTGCCGATCACCAGGGCCGGGACATGGGCCCCGGAGTCGATCGGCGCGTTCGCCGCGGCCGCGCCGACGGTGGTTTTCGCCTGGGCGGGAGTGGTGTTGACCGCGAGGGCCATGGCTCCGAGAATAGAACCAGTTCCAGCGATGAATCCGCGGCGCGAAACGCCCTTGGACACCTTGCTGTGCAGGCTTTTGTCACTCATGTGACCTTCCTCACTCTCGACGGAGTGAGAACGAGTTCTACTGTCGAACGCCGGCTAAGTCACTACATACGGCGAGGTAACTTGTGGCTGGTTCCCCTTACTGAGCCCCTGGGTTCCCCGGGTTCAGGAGAGGCTCCACTGGCCCACGTCGTCACCGAGCCCGGCGTCCAGGGCGAACTGCACCGCCGCGAGCCCGGCGTCCCGGGGCACCCGGAAGGTGACGAAACCGGTGACCTCGGCGCCCGGATCGAGGCTGACGGTGTCCGGCAGGCCGGCTCCGGCCCGCGACTCCTGCGTCAGGCCGGTGAACCGCTGCCCCTGGCTGTCGAGGAGGTGCGCCGCCGCCGCGGGCGCGTCCCGGTACGGCACGGACCCGGTGTTCTCCAGCCGCAGCTCTACGGCGACCAGCCGGTCGCCGCCGGCCGAGCCCGCGGGGTCCACGACCCGGGTGAGGGTGACGTCGAGGCGCTCGCCGGGCCGGTTCCCGTCCAGGGGAACGGTCTCCCCGGACCCGCCGGGCCCCGCGCCGAGCAGCAGCACGGCGAGGAGCGTGCCCGGCAGCAGGCGCCCGCGACGGCTGAGGCGACCCAGACGGCCCGTGCGGCTCAGGTGGCCCGTGCGGCTCAGGCGACCCGTGCGGCCCATCGTCGGGACCTCCTTCTCCGCCCCTGCCTCAGCGCCCCCTCACCCCCACGATCCTCCGACCGCCCCGGCCCCGCCACCGCCCGCCTCCGCGGCGGGTCGGGCCCCCGCCGGACGCGGCCGTGGGCCCCCCCAAACCGGGGCGGGCACGCCGGGAAGGGAGGACGCCGGGGAGGGGTGGGGCGCGGTCGGCAGGATGGGGGCATGGACCGTGAGGGTGTGGGGCCGGGCGGGACGCGGCCGGTGGTGGTGCGGGTGCCGGTGGAACCGGTGGAAGCCGTCATGGAGGCCGACGCGGCCGACTCCACGGTGCTCGCCGGCGACGTGGTGGTGCGCGGGCCGTTGTTCGGGGTCGCGGCGCAGGACGCCGGGGACGGGCAGCGGTGGCGGGTGGTGATCGCGGTGACGGCCGGCTGCCCGCAGCTGGCGCGCGACAGCCTGAACTCGGCGCTGTGGTTCCGGGCCAAGGACGAGGCCCGGGACAGGGCGGAGCGGCGCGCCCTGCTGGCCGCTGTGGCCCGGCTGGAGAGCGAGCGGGTCGACGAACTGGACCTGGCCGGGACCCGGTACCGCGTCGTACGGGCCGAGGAGTACGCCGGCGCGGGCCCGGGCGGGATCGAGGAGCCCCGGCCGAGCGATCCGGAGCCCCCGGCCCCCGACTGGAACCGCGCCGTCAAGGAGCCGGGGATCGACGGCGGCCTGGTCCTGGACCCGGCCGCGCCGGTCACCCCGACGCAGGCCGTGGAGCAGCTGGCCCTGCGCGGCCTGCGCTACACCGGTGAGCGGTTCCCCGAGGACGTGCGCGCCGACGCGCGGCGGGCTCTCGACACCCACCCCGACGTCCTGTTGCTGCCCGCGACGTTCACGGTCGTGGAGCAGAGCCGCGCCCGCGGCTGGACCCCGGTCAGCGGCCCGCACGCGAGCGCGCACGCCGCCCGCAAGTCGCTGGACTTCGCCCTGACGTGGATGTGGCCCCGGATGCGCGGCCTCATCCCCGACGACGCCGACCCGCACACCGACGCCCGCACCCCGGCGGCCGGCGGGGGACCGGCGGGGAAGCTGGCCGCCTACGCCGAAGCCGCCGACGTGCTGCGCGCCGGACGCGTGAACCGGCTCGGATTCCAGGGCGCCACGTACCGGATCGCCCGCACCCGCCGCCTGCTGCGCTGGGGCCCCGACGGACCGGAAGGCCCGCGCCCGTCCGACATCAACAGCCAGGACCCCGCCCGCATCCACCTCGCGCTCGACGAGGACGGCCGGGTCATCCCCGAGGACTGACCCGCCGAGCCCGTCGGCACCGGTCACCCGCCGACCCGGCGGCTACGCTCAGTCCCCGACGCCGGCCGGGAGGCGCGGCGTACCCGCAGGAGAGGACGGGCCGTGCTGCGACTGGAATCGGACGACCCCCTGGCCGCGGCCGTCACCGCGGCGATCCGGGGCGGCGACCTCGCGGCATTGCGCCGGCTCCTGGAAGACCATCCCGGGCTCGCCGGCGCCCGCGTCGTCAAGCGCGGCGCGGCGGCGGGGGAGCGCAGCCTGCTGCACCTCGCCACCGACTGGCCGGGGCACTGCCCGCACACCGCCGAGGTGATCGCCCTCCTGGTGGCGGCCGGAGCCGACCCGGCGGCCCGCTTCGTCGGCGCGCACGAGGAGACCCCGCTGCACTGGGCCGCCAGCAACGACGACGTGACGGCCCTCGACGCCCTCGTCGCGGCGGGCGCCGACATCGAGGCCACCGGCGGGCTGATCGGCGCCGGCACCCCGCTCGCCGACGCCCGCGCCTTCGGCCAGTGGCGCGCCGCCCGCCGCCTCCTGGGGCACGGTGCCCGCCCCGATCTCCACGACGCCGCCACCCTCGGCCTGCTCGACCGCGTCACGGCCCTCCTCGACGCGGAGCCGGCCGAACCGGAGGAGGTGGACTGGGCGTTCTGGAACGCCTGCCACGGCGGCCAACTGTCCACGGCCCAGTACCTGTTGTCTCAAGGCGCGGACATCGACTGGATCGGCCACGCCGCCCAGACACCCCTGGACATGGCGTTGACCAGCGAGAACACCCAACTGATCGGCTGGCTCCGGGCCTGCGGCGCCCACACCCGGGCCGAAATCCACACCACTTGACCCCGGAATTCGGTGGATCTTCGCGGCGCGCCGTGCCATGGTTGGTCCCACCGAAGGGGTGTAGCTCAGCTGGCCAGAGCAACGGTCTCCAAAACCGTAGGTCGCAGGTTCGACTCCTGCCGCCCCTGCCATCGGAAAACAGCCAGAGGCCCGTGCCCGCGCGCAAACCGCCGCCGACACGGGCCTCCGGTGCGTCCGGATCCGGCCGGGGGGCTGGAGTTCCGGGCAAAAGGCCGCATCTGGCACACTTGGCCGGGTTGTCCCGGGCGGCGCAGGACAGGAAACCGGTGCGAATCCGGTGCGGTCCCGCCACTGTGACCGGTGATCCCGCCCGCGGGATCCCGGAAGTCAGACACTGACGCGCCGCCTCTTCACTTCGACCGGGGACGAGGATCCCCCGGAGAGGCCTCCCCATGTCGCGTTCCCGCGCAGCCCTGCGCTCCTTCGCCGCCCTCGCGTTCCTGATCCCGCTCGCCGCCTGCGGCGGACCCGGCCGGCCCGCCGCCTCCGAAGCGAAAGCCGCGCCCGGGTTCCCGTACACCCTCACCAACTGCGGTGTCAGCAGCACCTACCAGGCGCCGCCGCAGCGGGCCGTCACCATGAACCAGCACGCCACCGAGATCATGCTCGCCCTCGGACTCCAGGACCGGATCGCGGGCACGGCCTACCTCGACGACTCCGTGCTGCCCGCCTACCGGCCCGCCTACGACAAGATCAAGGTGCTGGCCGAGGAGTACCCCTCCAAGGAGGTCCTCCTCGGCGCCGACCCCGACTTCGTGTACGGCGGCTACGCCAGCGCCTTCGACAAGGCGCAGGGCCGCGACCGCGAAGGACTGGCGAAGTCCGGCATCAACTCCCGCCTGAGCGTGGAGTACTGCACCCAGGGCCCCGTCGGCCTCGCCCAGCTGAAGACCGAGATCACCGAAGTCGCCCGGACCTTCGGCGTGCCCGAACGCGGCGCCGCCCTCATCGAGGACGAGCAGCGCCGCGTCGACGCCGTCACCGCACGGGTGAAGGACAAGCCCAGGCCCTCCGTCTTCGTCTACGACTCGGGCGAGGACTCCGCCTTCACCTCGGGAGGCGACGGCATAGGCAACGAGATCGTCTCCCGCGCCGGGGGGACGAACGTCTTCGCCGACCTCAAGGACACCTTCGGCGACGTGTCGTGGGAGAAGGTCATCGAGCGCAAGCCCGAGGTCGTCCTCATCTACGACTACGGCGGCACCACCGTCGAGTCCAAGAAGCGGCGCCTGTTGAACGACCCGGCGCTGGCGCAGGTTCCCGCGATCAGGAACCAGCGGTTCGTCGTACTGCCGCTGTCATCCGCCGTCCTCGGCGTGCGGGTCGCCGACGCCGCCGAGTCCCTGGGCCGCCAGCTGCACCCCGACGCCGCGTGAAGCGGCGCCGGACCACCGCCGTCCTCGTCCTGCTCGCCGTCCTGCTCGCCGCGTCGGGGGTGGCGGGGCTCGCCCTGGGGCCCGTACGGATCGGCCCCGGCAAGGTCCTCGACCTCCTGCTCGCCGGGCCGGGGGCGGGCGGCGGGGCCTTCGCCTCCATCGTGTGGGACGTCCGCATGCCCCGGGTGCTCCTCGGGATGGTCGTCGGCGCCGGACTCGCCGTCGCGGGCGCCGTGCTCCAGGCCCTCGTGCGCAACCAGCTGGCCGATCCCTTCCTGCTGGGCGCCTCCTCGGGCGCCTCGGCGGGCGCCGTGCTCGTCCTCGTCTTCGGGACCGCCGCGGGCGCGGGCGCCGCCGGGTTCGCGACCGGGGCCGGGGTGCCGCTCGCCGCGTTCGCCGGTTCCATGGCCGCGCTCGTCGCCGTCTACGCGATGGCCCGGCGCGGCGGCACCATGACCACCGGCCGGCTGATCCTGGCCGGAGTCGCGGTGCAGTACGTCCTGTCCGCCCTGACCAGCCTGGTCCTCGTCCTGTCCGCGCGCCCCGACCAGATCCGCTCCGTGCTCTTCTGGACCCTGGGCGGGCTCGGCGGCGCCCGCTGGGACGAACTCGCCCTGCCCGCCGCCGCGCTGCTCGTCGGCACCGGCGTGCTCGTCACCCTGGCCCGGCCGCTCGACCTGCTGCTCGCGGGGGAGGAGGGCGCGCACACCCTCGGGCTGGACACCGGCCGCTTCCGGGCCGCCGTCTTCGTCCTCACCTCCCTCGTCATCGGGGTACTGGTGGCCTACAGCGGGGCGATCGGCTTCGTCGGGCTGATGGTTCCGCACGCCGCCCGCATGGTGGTCGGCGCCGGACACCGGGCGCTGCTGCCCGTCGCCGCGCTGGGCGGGGCCGTGTTCCTGACCCTGGCCGACCTGGTCGCCCGTACGGCCGCGGCGCCCGAGGAGATACCCGTCGGCGTGGTCACCGCGCTGGTGGGCGGACCGTTCTTCCTGTGGATGCTGCGCAGGTCCACCCGAACCGAAGGAGTGGCCGGATGACGGCCGGGAGTCCGGTGGAACTCGCCGTGGAGGCCGTGCGTTACGAGATCGACGGGCAGCCGCTGCTGCACGGAGTCGACCTCACCGCCCGGCCCGGCGAGACGGTGGGTGTGGTCGGCCCGAACGGCAGCGGCAAGACCACGCTGCTGCGCTGCGTCTACGGCACCCTCCGGCCCACCTCCGGACGGGTGCTGCTCGACGGGACCGACGCGGGCTCGCTGAGCGTGAAGGGGCGCGCCCGGCGGGTGGCGGCGGTCCCGCAGGACGCGGCCGGCACCCTCGGGCTGACGGTCCGCGAGGTCGTCGCCATGGGGCGCAGCCCGCACAAGCGGTTCTGGGAACAGGACGGCCCGGACGACGCCCAGCGCGTCGACGCGGCCCTGGAGACCGTCGGCGCGGCCGCCTTCGCCGCACGCCGCTTCGACGAACTCTCCGGCGGCGAACGCCAGCGCGCCCTCGTCGCCCGCGCCCTCGTCCAGGAACCGGGCCTGCTCGCCCTGGACGAGCCGACGAACCACCTCGACATCCGCTTCCAGCTGGAGATCCTGGGCCTGGTGCGCCGGCTTCCGGCCACCAGCCTGCTGGTCCTGCACGACCTCAACCTGGCGGCGACCTTCTGCGACCGCCTGTACGTACTGGCGGCCGGCCGCGTCGTGGCGTCGGGCCCACCGGACGAGGTCCTGACGCAAGCCCTGCTGTCCGAGGTCTACGACGTCCGCACCCACATCACCCCGCATCCCACCACGGGCACGCCCAACATCGTCTACCTCCCGCAGACTTGACCGGGCGCTGTGAAGCCGTCAGTTCGTCAGACGGAAGTGAACGATGACGGCCTCGTCGGTCGACTTGATGTCGGGGTAGTGGAACCGCAGCCTTTCGTGCAGCTCGGCAAGATCGCGAAACCCGTCGGCGACGGCGTCCGCCTCGTTCAACTCGGCAACGTCCTTGGACGTGACCCGAGTGACCGCACCCGGCAGCACTACCTCGTCGTCCAGCTCGAACACCATGTTCACCGGGCCCGTCTCCACAGGGTCCCGGAACCGCACCGTGGTCGTCTTCCGCCCACTGCGTACGGCATCGAGATAGTCGCGATGGAAATGCAGGGACTGCGTCGCGGCCGAACTCAGGGCCCCGTCGGACATCGCGGACTGCTCCGCCCAGACATAGGCGTGAGGCAGAAGGTCGGTGATCGCGACACTGCGTATGCTGTCGGCCACCGGCACGAGGACGCGGATGTCCGGGTGGTAGTCCAGCAGGACCTGCCGGTCCCGGCCACAGGGCGCCAGTACGCCGCGCCCCGTGTCGCCGACGGCGACGATCGCCGCCAGGTCACGCGCTCCCGCAGCGCGCGCGTGCCCGAGCGCCACCAACTCCGCGCACGGTCCGCCCGTGAAGTGATAGAGGTTGATGCCGCCGAACATCCGGCCCTGTGCGTCTCGCACGGCTGCCCCGACGGTGTGCACCTCACCGTCACCGTTGGCCTCGACCACGCGCCGGGCGAACTCGAGCAGCTCCAGGTCTTCTTCCGTCGGCATATGCATCGTGCTGTCCATCCGGCAGACATTACTCATACAAGTCCTGCTTCGGCGACGGAGATCCGCTGCGCCCGGTGTACGTCGACGACGGCGGCTCCGGTACGACCTGCCGCGCTGCGACCGGGTCGTCAACGGCCGGCGAGGAGGCCGGCCAGGTGGGTGTCGAGGATGTCGCGGGCCGCTTGCGGGGTGAGGTGGCCGATGAGGACGTGCGTGGTGAGGCCGTCCGCCAGGGCGAGGAGGGTGCGGGCCTCGCGCCGCGGGTCGAGGGGTACGGCGTGGTCGGCGCC
>NZ_JBHWBP010000132.1:0-19343 GCF_042735575.1 Streptomyces sp. NPDC059564
AGTGTTTCGGTGGTCATAGCGTTAGGGAAACGCCCGGTTTACATTCCGAACCCGGAAGCTAAGCCTTTCAGCGCCGATGGTACTGCAGGGGGGACCCTGTGGGAGAGTAGGACGCCGCCGAACAATCATTGTGGGAAAGCCCCGCACCAGGTAACTGGTGCGGGGCTTTTCTGCGTTTACGGGCCGGTCCGCGAGGCCCGTCTCTCTCCCCCCTCGCGTCACTACCAGTCGGCGGGATAGCTCTTGAGGCTGGTTGTGTCCAGTGTCCATCGGCCGGCGGTGACGGTGTCCCCGAACGCGTAGGGGACCTTCTTGCGGTAGCGGATGCCGTCGGGACCTTCTGACGGGTCGCTGTGCACCGTGACGGTCCTCTTGTCCTTGCGGGGGTCCACGACGACATACAGCGGAACCCCCATCCTCGGGTAGTCGTGCAGCTCGTCGCGGATGTCGGTGAGGGAGTTCGTGCGGGAGACGACCTCCACGACCATCAGCACGTCGCGGGAGTTGACGACCTTCGCCGTGTCGTCGGTGTCTTCCTCCGCGATGACCATGAGGTCGGGGACCTTGGTCAGGCCGGTGACAGGATCACCCATGTTGGTGTCGTTGAGGGCCATGACCTCGGGTGTCTGCGTCTCGATCTGGCGGCGCAGCCGCACCACATTCAGCCCGTGGGGAGCCGTGGGGCTCATCATCGTGAGGAAGATCTGACCGTCGGTGGTCTGCACCTTCCACTGGTCTTCCTGGTGCTCGGCCAGCTCGGCGAGCTGCTCCGCGAACTCGTGCATGCGGTGCAGCTGCTCGGGAGTGAGGTCGGCCATGGTGTCCTCGTGGTGGGGTGCACCGACCAGCGTAGTCAGGCCGGCACGGGGCGTCCGGGAGGCTAGAGGCGGCCAGCGGCTTTGAGGGAGAGGTAGGCGTCGGCCAGGGCCGGGGGCAGGGCTTCGGGGGTGGCGTCGACCACGTGGACGCCGTGGCGGGAGAGCTGGTCCGCCGTGCGGTGGCGCTGGGACTGGGTCTGGGTGGCCGCGGCGGCCTCGTAGACGGCGTCCAGGGAACCGCGGGAGGTGGCCATCTCCGCGATGTGCGGATCCGCCACCGAGGCCACGATCACCGTGTGGCGCTGCGTGAGGCGGGGGAGGAGCGGGAGCAGGCCCTCTTCGACGGGGGCCGCGTCCAGGCTCGTGAGGAGGACCACCAGGGAGCGGCGCGGGGCGTTGCGCAGGATGGTGGAGACCAGGGTGCGGGAGTCCGTCTCGACGAGGGCCGGTTCGAGGCCGGCCATGGCGTTGACGAAGGCCGGGAGGGTGTCGGCGGCCGAGCGGCCCTGGATCTGGGCGCGGGGGCGGCGGTCGTGGGCCAGCAGGTCGACGCGGTCGCCCGCGCGGGTGGCCAGTGCCGCCAGGAGCAGGGCCGCGTCCATCGAGGAGTCCAGGCGGGGGGCGTCGCCGACGCGGCCCGCCGAAGTCCGGCCCGTGTCCAGGCAGATGAGGATGTGCCGGTCGCGTTCGGGACGCCAGGTGCGGACGGCGACCTTGCGCTGGCGGGCGGTGGCCCGCCAGTCGATGGAACGGGTGTCGTCGCCGGGTACGTAGTCGCGCAGGCTGTCGAACTCGGTGCCCTCACCGCGCGTCAGGACGCTGGTGCGGCCGTCCAGTTCGCGCAGGCGCGCGAGGCGGGACGGGAGGTGCTTGCGGCTGGTGAAGGGGGGAAGGACGCGGACCGTCCAGGGGACCGTGTGCGAGCCCTGGCGGGCGAGGAGACCGAGGGGGCCGTAGGAGCGGATGGTCACCAAGTCGGCCTGGCGGTCGCCGCGTCGGGTGGGGCGCAGGCGGGTGGTCACGCGGCGGCGTTCGCCGCCGGGGACGGTCAGGGCGTGGCGGGAGGCGGCCGCTTCGGAGCCGGGCCGCCAGCTGCTGGGGGGCCAGGCGTCGCGGATCGTGGCGCGGAGGGTGCGGGTGCCCGGGTTGCCGACGGTGAGGTGCACGTCGGCCGGTTCGCCGAGGCGGACCGAGGTGGCGCCCGAGCGGGTCAGCTTCAGGGTGCGGACGGGCGCGGCCAGGGCGTAGTCGACGCAGCAGGCCAGCGCGAGGGGGGCGTTGACGGCCAGCAGGCCCGCCCAGCTCGGTTCGAGGACGCCGACCGGGATGCTGGCGAGTGCCGCGATCAGGGCGGCTCGTCCGGTGAGGGCCATCAGCGCGGAACGGGGACGTGGGTGAGGATCGCGGTGATCACGGCATCGGCCGTGACGCCCTCCATCTCTGCCTCCGGGCGCAGTTGGACGCGGTGACGGAGGGTCGGCAGGGCCAGGGCCTTGACGTCGTCGGGGGTGACGTAGTCGCGGCCGGTGAGCCAGGCCCAGGCGCGGGCGGTGGCCAGCAGGGCGGTCGCGCCGCGCGGGGAGACGCCGAGGGTCAGGGACGGCGATTCGCGGGTGGCGCGGCAGATGTCGACGACGTACGCGGTGATCTCGGGGGACACGGTGGTCTGTTCGACGGCTTTGCGGGCGGCTTCGAGGTCGCGGGCGCCGGCGACGGGGCGGATGCCGGCGGCGTGCAGGTCGCGCGGGTCGAAGCCGGCGGCGTGCCGGGTCAGGACGCCGATCTCGTCCTCGCGGGAGGGGAGGGGGACGGTGAGCTTGAGGAGGAAGCGGTCCAGCTGGGCTTCGGGGAGCGGGTACGTGCCCTCGTACTCGACCGGGTTCATGGTCGCGGCGACGAGGAAGGGCTCCGGGAGCTTGCGGGGGGTGCCGTCGACGGTGACCTGTCGCTCCTCCATCGCTTCGAGGAGGGAGGACTGGGTCTTGGGGGGCGTGCGGTTGATCTCGTCGGCGAGGAGGAGGTTGGTGAAGACGGGGCCGTCCTGGAAGGAGAACTCGGCGGTCCGGGCGTCGTAGACGAGGGAGCCGGTGACGTCGCTCGGCATCAGGTCGGGGGTGAACTGGACGCGCTTGGTGTCGAGTTCGAGGGAGGCCGCGAGGGCGCGGACCAGGAGGGTCTTCGCGACGCCGGGGACGCCTTCGAGGAGGACGTGGCCGCGGCAGAGGAGGGCGACGACGAGACCGGTGACGGCGGAGTCCTGGCCGACCACGGCCTTTCCGATCTCGGTGCGGAGCGCTTCCAGGGAGGAACGGGCGCTGTCCGTGGTGGCCGTCATGAGGTGCGGACCTCTCTTTCGAGGGCGTCGAGGTGGTCGGCGAGCGCGACGAGTGCCGCGTCGTCGGCGGGGGTGGGGCCGAAGAGGAGGGTGGCCGCGGTGTCGTGCGGGCCGGGGGTGAGGAGGCGGGCCGTCACGGCGGGGACCAGGGTCGCGGGGTCGTGGGCCTGCGGGGCCGGTACGCCGACCAGCGCGGCGAGGCGTTCGCGGGTGGCGGCGCGCAGCACGGTGGCGGCGCGGTCGCGGGCGGCGGCCTTGCGGTAGAGGCGGGCGCGGCCCTCGGTGGCCTCGGAGGCGCGGATCACGACGGGGAGGTTCTCGGTGACGAGGCGGCCGAGGCGGCGGGCCCGCCACAGGGCGGCGAGGGCGGCGGCCACGAACAGCTGGAGCAGGGCCCAGGTCCAGCCGGACGGGACGAGGTCGAGGAGGCCCTGGTCGTCGGCGCCGGTGTCGGCGGGCATGTCCGCGAGGGTGGGCAGGTACCAGACGAGGTCCGGGCGGGAGCCGAGGAGTTGGAGGGCGAGGGAGGCGTTGCCCTGCTCGGCGAGGCGGTCGTTGAGGAGGAACGTCTCGGAGCCGAGGAGGACGGTGTCGCCGCCCTTGGTGGTGCTGGGGAGCACGAGGAGGGTGGGGTGGCCGCCGCTGGGGTAGCAGGCGGCGGCGCCGGGAAGGTCGGTGGTGTAGCGGAGGCCGTCGCCGGTGCCGGCGCGGCCCGCGGTGGTGGCGGCGGGGAGGGCGCAGTCGGGGGCCCCCGGGTCGAGGTCGCGCTGGTGGGCGAAGGCCTTGGTGTGCGCGGCGGGGGCCAGCTCGGGGAGGCTGATGCTGCTGGGGGCGGCGAGGACGGTGCGGCCGCCGGAGAGGTCGATGGCGGAGCGGACGGCGCGCCGCTGGGGCTCGCCGAGCAGGTCGGGGTCGGTGACCAGCAGGGTGGTGCCGGGGCCGGCCGCGGCGGCGGCCTCGTCGGCGTTGGTGACGACGCGGCTGGTGACGCCGCGTTCCTTGAGGAGCTGGGCGAGGGCGCGGGTGCCGTCGGGGTCGGCGGAGCGGGGGTCGAGGCGGCCGTGGTGGTCGCCCGTCTGGAGTCCGGCGAGGGCGACGGCCGCGACGAGGAGGATCCCGAGCGCGAGCAGGAACCCCCGGGCGCGGCCCCAGAGCTGCGCGGGGGTGAGACCGGTGGAGGTCTGCCCGTGGCCCTGGCCGGGCGGGGTGGGGACCTGGGGGGCCGCGTCCCGGGTGGCGGGGGTCTCGGGCGTCGGGGTGCTCATGGCGAGGCCGGGCGGGGTGGTGGGCGTGCCCGTGCCCTGGCCGGGCGGGGTGGTGGGGCTGCCGGTGCCGGTTACCGGCGCGGAGGCGTTGGGTGCCGCCGCGGGGTGGATGGTGCCGCGGGGCTGCGGGCCGTCCACGGGCCTGGTCGGGCCGGTGGCGGGCGGGGTGGTCGCTGGGGTGGCCCCGGGATCGGGGGTGGGGGTCGTCATGGGGTGGGGGTGGGTTTCGTGCGGGCCAGGGTGGTGTCCAGGGTGCGGAGGCGGGCGTAGGTGTCGGGGTCGGCCGCGCGGCCGCCGTAGGTGACGTCGTCGAAGGCGCGGGCGGCCGCGCGGAGGTCCGCGGCGTGGCCGGGCAGGGAGGCCGCGGCTTCGGCGGCGGCCTCGTCGGCGGTGCGGCCCGGGCGGGGGTCGAGGAGGGTGCGCTCCTCCAGGGACCGGACGAGGGCGCGCATGCGTTCCTGGACGGCCTCCGTCCAGCGGCCGGCGGCGGCGTGGGCCTCGGCGGCCGCGCGGTGGTCGGCGGCGCTGCGCGGGCCGTCGTCGAAGAGGGCGGAGGCGCCGGTGGCGGTGCGGCGGGGGGTGCCGAGGCGCCACCACAGGGCGCCGACGGCCAGGACGACGAGGAGGGCGATGGCGAAGAGGCCGAGTCCGCCGCCCGGAGTGGCGCCGGCGGCGCGGTCGAAGAAGTCGCCGAGCCACTCCCAGAGGCGGTCCAGGGCGCGCTGGAGGAGCCCCGGGTCGTCCTGGTGGTACGCGGGCTTCGACAGCTCGCGCTCGGCCGCCTCACGGGCCGCCTCGCGCGGCGTCGTCACCGGTGGTGTCGCGTCGCGCGGCAGCAGGGCCGCCGCGCCCGTGACGATGAGTCCCCCCGTTCCCATCGCCGCATCAGCCTCCGGTGACCGGTTCGCCGGCGCCCTGGCCGGCGGCCCGGGCGAGTTCCAGGTCCAGGGCCTCGCGGCGGATGCGCTGGTCGACGTAGAGGAGGGTGGTGACACCGGTCTGCATCGGCACGGTGACGGCGGCGCCGACGATCCCGCCGATCGCGGTGATGATCAGGAAGGTCCAGTTCGTGGCCGCGGAGCCGTCCAGCAGGGAGCTGAAGCCGCCGGGGGACACGAACAGGGCGATTCCCGCGAACGGCATGATGATGATCCCCGCGGTGATCGTGCGCAGGGCCCAGGTCAGCAGGCTGATGCCGAAGATCCGCCACCACGAGCCGCGGACCAGCTTGGCGGAGCGCTTCATGGCGTCGGTGACCGAGCCGCGCTCCAGCATCAGCGCGGGCGACGCCAGCACGAAGGTCACGTAGAACCAGGCCAGGAGCACCAGCCCGACGGGCATGCCCAGCGCCGCCAGGCCGATGCTGCCCGCGAGGATGCCGGGCAGGACCGGGAGGACGGCGGCGGCCAGGGCGCCGACGAGCAGCAGGGCGATCAGGCCGGCCATGCGCGGTGCCAGGGGGCGGACGGCCTTCAGGGTGGCCGAGACGGTGGAGGTCCGGCCGAGGACGGCGCGGCTGACGACGGGTGCGAGCAGGGCGGTGACCAGGAACAGCCCGAGGATCTCCAGGAAGTACTCGGCGCCGTAGAGGAACGCGGTGTCGCCCAGCAGTTTGGCGGCCTGCTCCCCGGTCGGCGGCTCGTTGGTGGTGATGACGGCGCTGTCCATGGTGGCGCGCTGGACGAACAGCAGCCCGATCTGGCAGAGGGCGGCGACGACCAGGCTGATGGAGAGCACGGGGCGCCAGTGGCCGCGCAGGGTGCCGACCGCGCCGTCGAGGATCTCGCCGAGGCCGAGCGGGCGCAGTGGGATCACTCCGGGCTTGGCGGCGGGCGGCGGGCCGCCCCAGCCGCCGGGGGGCCCGTACGGGGCGCCGTAGGGCGTGCCGGGCTGCTGTCCGGGCTGGGAGCCGTACGATCCCCAGCCGGCGCCCTGCTGCTGCGGGGGCGGCGTCGGGGCCGGTGCCGGAGGGGTCGGGGCCGTGCCCGGGCTCGACCACTGGCCGGGCGGCGGCTGGGCGGCGGACCACTTGCCGTCGCCGGCGGGCGGCGCGGCCGGCCGGTCGGTGTCGGAGCCCTGGCCGTCGGACGGGGATCCGGGCGTGGCCCAGCCCGGAGAGTCGTTCATCGTCGCTCCTTCGCGTGCGCCCGCCGCGGCCGGCGCGCTGGTCGGCTGCCATCGTGCCACGGGGGATCACGGAACGGACCGGCCGTCCCCCAGGATCCCGGGCCGCCCGCCCTTCAATTGTCGCGCTGATCCGGGGCAGACTGGTCGTCCTGATCACCACGCAGGTCCGAGGGGCGATTTCCAGCCCTTTTGGCTGTGGGACAGCTCACCGCCAGGTAACGATTAGCTAATGGGATGATGTCAAGCATGAAGGGACGAGTCCTTGTCGTCGACGACGACACCGCGCTGGCCGAGATGCTCGGCATTGTGCTGCGTGGAGAAGGTTTTGAGCCGTCGTTCGTAGCGGACGGCGACAAGGCACTGGCTGCCTTCCGGGAGGCGAAGCCGGACCTGGTACTGCTCGACCTCATGCTGCCCGGACGGGACGGCATAGAGGTGTGCAGGCTGATCCGGGCCGAGTCCGGGGTGCCGATCGTCATGCTCACCGCCAAGAGCGACACGGTGGACGTGGTGGTGGGCCTGGAGTCCGGCGCCGACGACTACATCGTGAAGCCTTTCAAACCGAAGGAGCTGGTGGCCCGGATCCGGGCAAGACTGCGCCGGTCGGAGGAGCCCGCGCCTGAGCAGCTGGTCATCGGTGACCTGGTCATCGACGTGGCCGGGCACTCCGTCAAGCGCGACGGCGCAGCCATCGCGCTGACCCCGCTCGAGTTCGACCTGCTGGTCGCCCTCGCGCGCAAGCCGTGGCAGGTGTTCACCCGCGAGGTGCTGCTGGAGCAGGTCTGGGGCTACCGCCACGCGGCGGACACCCGCCTGGTCAACGTGCACGTGCAGCGGCTGCGCTCCAAGGTCGAGAAGGACCCGGAGCGCCCCGAGATCGTCGTGACGGTGCGTGGTGTCGGCTACAAGGCCGGACCGAGCTGACGTGCCGCCCGGTACGCCCCGGGGCGGCCCCCGAGGGGGAGCCCCGTGGGGCGGCCGGGTGCTGCGTCTGGGTAAGGACGGAGCGCCCGGCGGCCCCGTGCTGCGGCTCTTCGTACGCCTCGTACGCCGGCCGCTGCTTCCGGCTGTCCGGTTGTGGCGGCGCAACATCCAGCTCCGGGTGGTCGCGGCGACGCTGCTGATGTCGCTGGCGGTGGTCCTCGCGCTGGGCTTCGTCGTCATCGCGCAGGTCAGCAAGGGCCTCCTCGACGCCAAGGAGGAGGCCGCGCAGAGCCAGGCCGCGGGCGGGTTCGCGGTCGCACAGGAGAAGGCCAACATGCCGTCCGCGGTGGACGGGCCCGACGCCACCGACAACAAGGTCGGCCGGGACGCCAGCACCTGGATGAACTCCCTGGTCAAGCAGCTCGCCAGTGGCGGGCAGACCGCCTTCGAGGTCGTCGCGCTCGGCGCGGGCACCGGCGAGCAGGCGCCCGGCGGACAGGGCGTCAAGGGCGCCCGCGCCTCCGGCAACGTCGACCCGACCGCGAGCGTCCCGCTGGGACTGCGCCAGGCCGTCAACCACGCCACCGGCACCTTCAAGACCTTCTCGGAGATCAAGTACACCGCCGGGAGCGGGGAGAAGCCCCCGGAGCCCGCGCTGGTCGTCGGCAAGCGGCTCACCGACATCAACGGGGACCCGTACGACCTGTACTACCTCTTCCCGCTCACGCAGGAGGAGGAGTCCCTCAACCTGGTCAAGGTCACCTTCGCGACCGCGGGCGTGTTCGTCGTCGTGCTGCTGGGCGCCATCGCCTGGCTCGTCGTACGGCAGGTCGTGACCCCCGTCCGGATGGCCGCCGGGATCGCCGAGCGGCTCTCGGCCGGGCGGCTCCAGGAGCGGATGAAGGTCACCGGCGAGGACGACATCGCCCGCCTGGGCGAGGCCTTCAACAAGATGGCCCAGAACCTCCAGCTCAAGATCCAGCAGCTGGAGGACCTGTCCCGGCTGCAGCGCCGGTTCGTCTCGGACGTCTCCCACGAGCTGCGCACCCCGCTGACGACGGTCCGGATGGCCGCCGACGTCATCCACGACGCCCGCGTCGACTTCGACCCGGTCACCGCCCGGTCCGCCGAGCTGCTCGCCGGGCAGCTCGACCGCTTCGAGTCGCTCCTCGCCGACCTGCTGGAGATCAGCCGGTTCGACGCGGGCGCGGCCGCGCTGGAGGCGGAGCCCATCGACCTGCGGGACGTCGTACGGCGGGTCATCTACGGCGCCGAGCCGCTCGCCGAGCACAAGGGCACCCGGATCCGCGTCCTCGGCGACACCCAGCCGGTGATAGCGGAGGCCGACGCCCGCAGGGTGGAGCGGGTGCTGCGCAACCTGGTCGTCAACGCCGTCGAGCACGGCGAGGGCCGCGACGTGGTGATCCGGCTCGCGTCGGCGGGCGGGGCCGTCGCGGTCGCCGTCCGCGACTACGGGGTCGGGCTCAAGCCCGGCGAGGCCACCCGCGTCTTCAACCGGTTCTGGCGCGCCGACCCGGCGCGGGCGCGCACCACCGGCGGTACGGGCCTCGGCCTGTCCATCGCCGTCGAGGACGCCCGGCTGCACGGCGGCTGGCTCCAGGCCTGGGGCGAGCCCGGCGGCGGCTCGCAGTTCCGCCTCACCCTGCCCCGGACCGCCGACGAGCCGCTGCGCGGATCGCCGATCCCGCTGGAGCCCGAGGACTCCCGGGGCAACCGGGCGCGGGCCGCGGCCGACGCCGCCGGGCGGGACAACGCCTCGGGCGGGCCGGGCGCGGGCGGCGCCGGGCGCCCGGCGCGGGCCGACCGCTCGCCGATACCGCCGAGGCCGGCCGTCACCACCGCCCAGCCGGTGCCCGCCGACCCCACGGCGCTGCCCGGCAACGGCGCCCGGGTCGTGGCCAGGCCCGCCGATCAGGGAGCAGCACAGGAGGATGGATCCGGTGGAGGACGCTGAACGCGCGTCGGCGGACGCGCGGGGCGCACGGCGGGTACGTCCCGTACGGGGTGCACGGCGCGCGGGGGGAGGATTCCGGGCGCTGTCGGCCCTCGGGGCCGCCGGGCTGTTGCTGGCCGGCTGCGCCTCCATGCCCGACCGCGGCGAGATCCGGCGGGTGGAGGCCTCGCAGGGCGTCGACTCCCAGGTGCGCGTGTTCGGCGTACCGCCGGCCGACAAGGCCAGCGCCGCCGACATCGTCGACGGCTTCCTGGAGGCCATGACCAGCGACGATCCGCAGCTGGCGACCGCCCGCAAGTACCTGACCGAGGACGCCGCGAAGGACTGGAAGCCCGGTTCGGCCGTCACCGTGCTCTCCGCCGGCCTCGACCGGGTGCCCGTCCAGGGCGAGAAGGACCCCGACGGGCCCCGCTGGAAGGTCACCGGCAAGAAGCTCGCGACCGTCGACGAGCGCAGCACCTACCAGCCGGAGACCGGTGGCAAGCGCTACGAGGAGTTCCTCCAGCTGGTCCAGGTCAACAAGCAGTGGCGGATCGCGACCCCGCCCAGCAGCCTCGTGCTCAGCGAGTCCGACTTCCAGCGCATCTACAAGCCGGTGAACAAGTACTACTTCGCGGGCGGCAGGCTCGTCGCCGACCCGGTGTACGTGCGCCAGCGCAGCGATCCCGACTCGCGGGCGGACCCGACCACGCAGACCGTGCAGTCGCTGCTCGCCGGCCCCTCGAAGTGGCTCGGCCCGGTCGTCTCCACCGCCTTCCCGACCGGCACCCAGCTGCGCGAGGGCACCAAGTCCCTCTCGTACGACGGTCAGAACACCCTGCGCGTGCCGCTCAACAAGGAGGGCGACAACGTGGGGCAGCCGCAGTGCCAGAAGATGGCCACCCAACTCCTGTACACGGTGCGGGACCTGACGGCCTCCCGGCTGGACCGGGTC
Source organism: Streptomyces sp. NPDC059564 (assembly GCF_042735575.1). Taxonomy (NCBI): domain Bacteria; kingdom Bacillati; phylum Actinomycetota; class Actinomycetes; order Kitasatosporales; family Streptomycetaceae; genus Streptomyces; species Streptomyces sp. NPDC059564. The sequence continues at coordinate 10,379 of NZ_JBHWBP010000132.1, forward strand.
GAACTGCTGCGCTCCGACGGCAAGTCCACGCACTGCTGGGTGACCGGATCGGCCGCGGCGGTCATCGCCAGCCGGCCGCCGTCGCCCGAGCACCAGTACTACGTGGACAAGGACTTCAAGCTGGTCCGGATGGTCCTCAACGTCAACGCCGAGGAACAGCAGCAGGACAGGCCGGAGCCCGCGCCCGGGCCGCTGGCCACCGCTCCCTTCAAGGTGGGCTCGGCGGCCGTCACGTACGACGAGAAGCGGGCCGCGGTCGTCTCCGACGACGGGCACGGGCTGTACGTGGTGACGCTGACGACGGCCGGACAGATGCCGCCGCCGGCGCTGACCAGCAAGACCGGCAAGCTGACCGCGCCCAGCTGGGACGCCCAGGGCGACCTGTGGGTCGCGGACCTCGATCCGCAGACCGTGGGCCTGTACCGGATCCCCGGCGGGACGGGGACCCCGCAGAAGGTGGACGTCGCCGGGCTGGACGGCGGGAGGATCACCGCGCTGAAGGCCTCCCCCGACGGGGTGCGGCTCGCGCTGCTCGTCGAACGGGAGGGCGGGCGCAAGAACCTGTACATCGGGCGGATCGAGCGGCCCGAGGGCAAGGGGGACGCGTCGCCGCTGTCGGTGCGCGAGCTGCGGCCGGCGGCCCCGCAGATGGCGGAGGTCACGGCGATGAGCTGGGCGCCGCGGGGCCGGCTGCTGGTCGTGGGCCGGGAGAGCGGCGGGGTGGACCAGGCCCGCTACATGCTGGCCGACGGGTCCATGGTCGCGGCGAGCCTGCCGGGGGCGACGGGGCTGAGCGCGATCGCGGCCACCGAGGACGAGGCGAAGCCGGTCGTGGCCTTCTCGGGCGAGGACGGCATCGGCATCGTGTGGCTGCCGCCGGGGGCGCAGTGGCGCACGGTGGCGGCGGGCGGCCGGGCGCCGGTGTACCCGGGCTGACGGGGGCCGGGCGGGCTGCGGGCCGCCGGGGTTTTCCACAGGGGTCGCGGGGGCTGTCGTCCGCGGGCAGGGTGGAGGTATGCGGGGGTGGTGGCAGGAGCTGGCGGGGCTGGTGCTGCCGGCCGACTGCGCGGGCTGCGGGGCCGCGCGCTTCGTGCTGTGCCCGGACTGCCGTGGCGCGCTGAGCGGCGCCGGGGCGGGGCCGGTGCGTCCGGACGCGCGCGGGGCCGGGCCCGTCGGGCTGCCCGAGGTGCAGGCCGGGGCGGCGTACGCGGGGGCCGTACGGGCCGTCGTACTGGCCCACAAGGAGCGCGGGGCGCTGCCGCTGGCCGGCCCGCTCGGCACGGCGCTGGCCGCGGCGGTACTCCGGGCCGACGCGGGCAGGAGCGGGGCGGGAGAGCTGGCGCTGGTCCCTGTGCCCTCCGCCCGGCGGACGCTGCGGGCGCGCGGGCACGATCCGGCGCGCAGGACCGCCCTGGCCGCCGCGGCGCGGCTGCGCGGGGCCGGTGCGGCCGCCCGCGTGGCGCCCGTACTACGGCTGCGGCGGCGGGTCGCGGACCAGGCGGGCCTGGGGGCCCGGCAGCGGCTGGAGAACCTGGCGGGGGCCCTGGAGGTGCGCCGGGACGGGGTCCGGGCGATCGCCGGGGCTCGGATCGTGCTGGTGGACGACGTGATCACCACCGGAGCCACGCTCGCGGAGGCCGCGCGGGCCCTGCGGGCGGCCGGGCTGTGCGTGCGGAAGGCGGCCGTGGTCGCGGCGCCGGCGGACTCCTTCGCGAGGATCCGGTCGGCAACCCGTACAGACCAAAAAACTTGTGAATAGATTTGGAACTGCTGGGGAATGCGCAACGTTGCAGGTAGTAAGAGGGAACAGCCACCTGAACGGAGGTACGTTCCGGTAGCGGGTGCCGACAACCGGCTTTGAGGGATATGTTCGGTTGTGAGGACTTCGTGTCGGTGCCTGTTCAGGGGGTTCTCTCTACTCCGAAGTCGGTGGGATGTAGATCTTGCCGATGGGGGAGGAGGAGGTGAAAGTCGCCAAGTCCGAGGCTCCGGTGTTCACCGGGGTCTGGTGCGAAAGGGAGACGCTTCGCCGCTGACGGCGAGGCTCTCCGGGAACGGAGTTCTGCGTGGACATCGTCGTCAAGGGCCGCAAGACCGAGGTGCCCGAGCGGTTCCGCAAGCACGTGGCCGAGAAGCTGAATCCGGAGCGGATCCAGAAGCTCGACGCCAAGGTGATCAGCTTGGACGTCGAGGTGTCCAAGGAGCACAACCCGCGCCAGGCCGACCGTTCCGACCGCGTGGAGATCACCCTGCGTTCGCGGGGCCCCGTGATCCGGGCAGAGGCCGCCGCCGCCGACCCGTACGCGGCGCTGGACCTCGCTCAGGACAAGCTGGAGGCCCGGCTGCGCAAGCAGCACGACAAGCGCCACACCCGCCGTGGCAACGGCCGGATTCCGGCGTCCGAGGTCGCCAGCACGGTGGTGGGCGCCGCGACGCTCAACAGCAACGGCGAGCCGGTCACCGAGGAGGAGGCGTCGGGGATCCCGACCACCCGGATCGGATCCCTGGAAGTCCAGGGCGAGGGCCCGCTGATCGTGCGCGAGAAGACCCACTCGGCCGGGCCCATGTCGCTCGACCAGGCGCTGTTCGAAATGGAACTGGTCGGCCACGACTTCTATCTGTTCGTCGACTCCGACACCAAGATGCCCAGCGTCGTCTACCGCCGTCACGCCTATGACTACGGCGTCGTCCACCTGAACGCCGACGGCGCCTCCAGCTCGGACGAGCCGGCCGCGGGCGCCGGCGGCGCGCTGGGCGGCTGATCCCTCATCCGTTGCCCCTGCGGAACGCCCAGGCGATCCGCAGGGGCACCTGCGTGACCTGGTGACCGTTGTGACCTGTCGTGGCGGCGATGGCCGGTTGTCGTCGGGGGTGGCCGGTAGTGGCCGGTAGTGGCGCGTATGAGCCAGGCGGCCTCGCGCGGACCCCCGTACGGACACCCGGGCATGGAATCATGGCGGGCAGTCAACCGGCGGCCGACCCCGCCGGGTTGACCCGGTGGCTCAGCACATGCAGGGGGAGAGACGATGGCGGACAGCTTCGGGCCGGTGCGCGGTGACGACGGCGCGGGCTGTCGTGAGGCGGACCCGGCGGACGGCCCCGCGGGTGAACCCATCCGGGTGCTCGTGGTCGACGACCACGCCCTCTTCCGGCGCGGGCTGGAGATCGTCCTCGCGCAGGAGGAGGACATCCAGGTCGTCGGCGAGGCCGGGGACGGGGCGGAGGCCGTGGACAAGGCGGCCGACCTGCTGCCCGACATCGTGCTGATGGACGTACGGATGCCGCGGCGCGGCGGGATCGAGGCCTGCACCTCGATCAAGGAGGTGGCCCCCTCCGCGAAGATCATCATGCTGACGATCAGCGACGAGGAGGCGGACCTCTACGACGCGATCAAGGCGGGCGCGACGGGCTACCTGCTGAAGGAGATCTCCACCGACGAGGTCGCCACGGCGATCCGCGCGGTGGCGGACGGGCAGTCGCAGATCAGCCCGTCGATGGCGTCCAAGCTGCTGACCGAGTTCAAGTCGATGATCCAGCGCACCGACGAGCGCAGGCTGGTGCCCGCGCCGCGGCTGACCGACCGCGAGCTGGAGGTCCTGAAGCTGGTGGCGACCGGGATGAACAACCGGGACATCGCCAAGCAGCTGTTCATCTCCGAGAACACCGTCAAGAACCACGTGCGCAACATCCTGGAGAAGCTCCAGCTGCACTCGCGCATGGAGGCGGTCGTCTACGCGATGCGCGAGAAGATCCTCGAAATCCGCTAGCCGGAGCCGGAGCCGGAGCCGGAGCCGGAGCCGGAGCCGGAGCCCGAGCCGGAGCCCGAGCCGGAGCCCGAGCCGGAGCGAGGGCCAGGGCCCGCGCTAGAGCGCGTCGAGTTCCGCCGTGACCGCCGCGGCTTCCGCGGGCGAGGAGGCGCGCTCGACGCGGACCGCGTCGCAGCCGACCCACTCCGCCGCCTCCCGCAGGGCCAGCGCCATCGCGGGGGCCGCCTTCGGGGTGGTCAGCGAGAGCTGCCGGGCCACCAGGGTGGTGCCCTCGCGGCCCGGGTCGACGCGGCCCTGGAGCAGGCCGCCGGCCAGCAGCGGCATCGCGAAGTACCCGTGGATCCGCTTGGGTTTGGGGACGTAGGCCTCCAGGCGGTGCGTGAAGCCGAAGACCCGCTCGGTGCGGGGGCGGTCCCAGACGAGCGAGTCGAACGGGGACAGCAGGGTGGTGCGGTGGCGGCCGCGCGGCGCCGAGGCGAGCGCCTGCGGATCGGCCCAGGCGGGCTTGGTCCAGCCCTCCACCGTCACCGGGACCAGGCCGGAGTCCGCGACCACCGCGTCGAACTGGTCCCCCTTGAGACGGTGGTAGTCGGCGATGTCGGCGCGGGTGCCGACGCCCAGGGAGCGGCCGGCCAGGGCGACCAGGCGGCGCAGGCACTCGCGGTCGTCCAGGTCGTCGTGGAACAGCGCGTCCGGGACGGCCCGGTCCGCGAGGTCGTAGACCCGCTTCCAGCCGCGCCGCTCGGTGCAGACCACCTCGCCGGTGTCGAGCAGCCACTCCACCGCGATCTTGGTCTCGGACCATTCGAACCATTCGCCGCCGTTCTTGGCGCCGCCGAGCTCGGAGGACGTCAGCGGGCCGTCGGCCGTGAGGCGGTCCAGGACGGTCTTCGTCGAGCGCTCCTTGTCCCGCAGGACGTGCCAGCGGTGGCCGCGCGCCCGCCGGGACCGGCGGCGGAAGGCGAAGTGCGGCCACTCCTCGATGGGCAGGATGCACGCCGCGTGCGACCAGTACTCGAAGGCGTGGCTCTGCGACCAGTAGGCCTTCTCCACCGCCTCCCGGCCGACCGCGCCGAGGCGTGCGTACGGGATCAGCTCGTGCGAGCGGGCCAGGACGGAGATGGTGTCCAGCTGTACGGCGCCGAGGTCGCGCAGTACCCCGCGGACACCGCCCCTGCGGTCCGGTGCGCCGAGGAAGCCCTGGGCGCGCAGGGCGATGCGGCGGGCCTCGTCGGCGGACAGGGAGAGCGTCGGCTGCGGCAGGCTGCTGGTCATGGCCGCAGCCTAGGACCCGGCACTGACAGCGGGCAGGTAGGGCAGCGCGGAGGGCAGGCCCAGGTCCGAGGGGAGCAGCGCGCCCACCCAGCCGTCCCGGGCGGTGCCGCCCCGCTCCAGGGAAGCCCGCAGCAGCCCCTCGACGCGGAAGCCCGCCTTCTCGGCGACGGCCCTGGAGCCCTCGTTGCCGACCTCGGCGCGCCATTCCAGCCGTACGGCGCCCAGCGCGGTGAAGGCCCAGCGGGCGACGGCCACCAGGGCCTCGGCCATGTAGCCGTTGCCCCGGTGCTCCCTGGTCGCCCAGTAGCCGACCTCGTACGTGCGCGACCCGAACACCTCGTGCACGTGGACGCCGATCGCCGCGACCAGCGGGCCGCCCGTGCCGAGGCGGACCGCGAAGCTGTACCCCGTGTCCTCGCGCCAGCCGCCGGGGACGATCTCGCCCACGAAGGCCTTGGCGTGCTCGCGCTCGTAGGGGGAGGGGACCATGGTCCACCGCTGGATGTCGGGGTCCTGGGCGGCGGCGTGGACCTCGTCCTCGTCCGACGGGGTGAAGGGACGCAGGTCCAGGCGGTCCGTGTGCAGGGTGATGGGTTCCATCCACGGATTGTGGCCGCGCCGGGGGTGGCGGGCGAGCAGTTTTCCTTCCCACCGGCACCTTCGGCCCGGTCCGCACGTTCTCATTCCGGGCGCCCGTGCCCTGCGGATACGGCGGACCTCCCGACGCGACCACGTCCTCGCTTACGATGGCCGTTGCGGTGGGGCCCACCTGCCGTGCCCGTGTACGTACAGTGCCCAGGCCCGACCGGCAAGGAGACAAACCTCGGTGTCCGTCTTCAACAAGCTCATGCGTGCAGGCGAAGGCAAGATCCTGCGCAAACTGCACCGCATCGCGGACCAGGTCAACTCCATCGAAGAGGACTTCGTCAACCTCTCCGACGCCGAGTTGCGCGCGCTCACGGACGAGTACAAGCAGCGGTACCAGGACGGCGAGAGCCTGGACGACCTGCTGCCCGAGGCCTTCGCGACCGTGCGCGAGTCCGCGAAGCGCGTCCTCGGCCAGCGGCACTACGACGTCCAGATCATGGGCGGTGCCGCGCTGCACCTCGGCTACGTCGCCGAGATGAAGACCGGTGAGGGCAAGACCCTCGTCGGCACGCTGCCGGCCTACCTGAACGCGCTGTCCGGCAAGGGCGTCCACCTGATCACGGTGAACGACTACCTCGCCGAGCGCGACTCCGAGATGATGGGCCGGGTCCACAAGTTCCTCGGCCTGGACGTCGGCTGCATCCTGGCGAACATGTCCCCGGCGCAGCGCCGCGAGCAGTACAGCTGCGACATCACGTACGGAACGAACAACGAGTTCGGCTTCGACTACCTGCGCGACAACATGGCGTGGTCGCAGGACGAGCTGGTGCAGCGCGGCCACAACTTCGCCGTGGTCGACGAGGTCGACTCGATCCTCGTCGACGAGGCCCGTACGCCGCTGATCATCTCCGGTCCGGCCGACCAGGCCACCAAGTGGTACGCCGACTTCGCCAAGCTGGTCACCCGGCTGACCAAGGGCGAGGCGGGCCAGCCGCTCAAGGGCATCGAGGAGACCGGCGACTACGAGGTCGACGAGAAGAAGCGCACCGTCGGCATCCACGAGGCCGGTGTCGCGAAGGTCGAGGACTGGCTCGGCATCGAGAACCTGTACGAGTCGGTGAACACCCCCCTCGTCGGTTACCTCAACAACGCGATCAAGGCCAAGGAACTGTTCAAGGCCGACAAGGACTACGTCGTCATCGACGGCGAGGTCATGATCGTCGACGAGCACACGGGCCGCATCCTGGCCGGCCGCCGCTACAACGAGGGCATGCACCAGGCGATCGAGGCGAAGGAAGGGGTGGACATCAAGGACGAGAACCAGACCCTCGCCACGATCACCCTGCAGAACTTCTTCCGCCTGTACTCGAAGCTGTCGGGCATGACCGGTACGGCCATGACCGAGGCCGCCGAGTTCCACCAGATCTACAAGCTGGGCGTCGTGCCGATCCCGACGAACCGGTCCATGCAGCGCAAGGACCAGCCCGACCTGATCTACCGCACCGAGGTCGCCAAGTTCGCCGCGGTCGTCGACGACATCGCGGAGAAGCACGAGAAGGGCCAGCCGATCCTCGTCGGTACGACGTCGGTCGAGAAGTCCGAGTACCTCTCGCAGCAGCTCTCCAAGCGCGGCATCCCGCACGAGGTGCTGAACGCCAAGCAGCACGAGCGCGAGGCGACGATCGTCGCCCAGGCCGGCCGCCGCGGCGCGGTCACGGTCGCCACGAACATGGCCGGCCGCGGTACCGACATCAAGCTCGGCGGCAACCCGGACGACCTCGCCGAGGCGGAGCTGCGCCAGCGCGGCATCGACCCTGAGGAGCACATCGAGGAGTGGGCGCAGGCCCTGCCCGAGGCGCTCAAGCGGGCCGAGGCGGCCGTGAAGGCCGAGTTCGAAGAGGTCAAGGACCTCGGCGGGCTGTACGTGCTGGGCACCGAGCGGCACGAGTCGCGCCGTATCGACAACCAGCTGCGCGGCCGTTCCGGCCGTCAGGGCGACCCGGGCGAGTCCCGCTTCTACCTGTCGCTCGGCGACGACCTGATGCGCCTGTTCAAGGCGCAGATGGTCGAGCGGGTCATGGCGATGGCGAACGTGCCGGACGACGTGCCGATCGAGAACAAGATGGTGACGCGCGCGATCGCGTCCGCCCAGTCGCAGGTCGAGACCCAGAACTTCGAGACGCGCAAGAACGTCCTGAAGTACGACGAGGTCCTCAACAGCCAGCGCGAGGTCATCTACGGCGAGCGCCGTCGCGTCCTGGAGGGCGAGGACCTGCACGAGCAGGTCGTCTTCTTCATGGACGACACGATCGACGCGTACATCGCGGCCGAGACGGTCGAGGGCTTCGCCGAGGAGTGGGACCTGGACCGGCTGTGGGGTGCCTTCCGGCAGCTCTACCCGATCAAGGTGACGGTGGAGGAGCTGGAGGAGGCCGCCGGCGACCGCGCGGGCATCACCGCCGAGTTCATCGCGGAGTCCGTCAAGGACGACATCCACGAGCAGTACGCGTCGCGTGAGAAGGCGCTCGGCTCCGACGTCATGCGCGAGCTGGAGCGGCGCGTGGTGCTGTCGGTGCTGGACCGCAAGTGGCGCGAGCACCTGTACGAGATGGACTACCTGCAGGAGGGCATCGGCCTGCGGGCGATGGCCCAGAAGGACCCGCTGGTCGAGTACCAGCGGGAGGGCTTCGACATGTTCAACGCCATGATGGAGGGCATCAAGGAGGAGTCCGTCGGCTACCTGTTCAACCTGGAGGTCCAGGTCGAGCAGCAGGTCGAGGAGCTTCCGGTGCAGGCCGCGGCGCCGTCCCTGACGAAGGAGCCGGCGGCAGCGCGGCCGGAGATCCGGGCCAAGGGCCTGGAGGCTCCGCAGCGGCCGGACCGGCTGCACTTCTCCGCGCCGTCGGTGGACGGGGAGGGCGGGGTCGTCGAGGGCGACTTCGACGCGGATGGCTCCGCCGGTGATGGCGGGGACGGGATGACTCGGGCGGAGCGGCGCAAGGCGCAGAAGGCCTCCGGCGGGCGTCGGCGCAAGAAGTAACCCCGCTTCCGGGGCGTAGGCGTAGTACCGGCCGGGGCCGGACACCGATGGTGTCCGGCCCCGGCCGCGTTGTGCCGTGCGGTGCCGTTGCCGGGGCCGGCCACCGGATCCCCGCGCCTCAAGCGGCGGCGAGGCTGGAAGATCCTGGGGCTCCGCCCCAGACCCCGCGCCTCAGACTCCCCCGGCTACCGCTGGGGGGTGCCCCCGGGCGGGGCTGGAATTTGCTCGGCCGGGCTGGAATGGCCGGTGGGCCGGATGGGTGAGGGGACGTCGCCTATCGGGGGTTGGTGGGGGG
>NZ_JBHWBP010000133.1:0-6656 GCF_042735575.1 Streptomyces sp. NPDC059564
GACCATGGTCCCGCTCGCCCTGCTGCTCACCTGCGTCCAGTCGGGGCGCTCCCTCGCGGTCGGCGCGGGCGCCGGCGCTGCCTACGCCGTCGGCAGCGCGGTGGGAGGGCCCTTCACCGGGCGGCTGATGGACCGGGCCGGCCCGAGCCGGGTCCTGCGGGTCACGGGGCCCGTGGTGGGCCTGATCGTGGCGTCGGCCGCGCTGTGGCTGCGCTCGGCGCCGACCACCGTCGCCCTGGCGGGCGCGTGCGCGGCCGGACTGGCCACCGCGCCCGTCGGCGCCTCGATGCGGGCCCTGTGGCCCACCCTCACCGAGGACGCGGACCTGCGCCGGCGGGCCTACTCCTTCGAGGCGACCCTCAGCGAACTGCTCTTCATCCTCGGCCCGACCGCCGTCACCGTGCTCGCCACCCTGACCGGAGCGCGCGGGGCGCTGCTGGTGACCGCCGTCCTGCTCGGCGCCGGCGGGCTGGGCTACGGCCAGGCGCCGGCGGTCCGGGCGCACGCCGCCCGGTCCGGGACGGCCGCCCCCACCGCCCCCGGCCAGGGTGGGAAGCCCTCGGGGCAGGACCGGACCGCGGCACTCGCGGTCCTGGTCGCGATCGCCCTGACGGCGGCGCTGTCCAGCGGCCTGGCGGTCGCCGTCACCGCCTCCCTGAGCGACCAGGGCTCGCCCCCCGAACTCGCGGGCACCCTCGTCGCACTCCAGTCGGCCGGCAGCGTGGTCGGCGGACTCCTCTACGGCGCACGTGCCTTCGGGGGCACCACGTACCACCGCTACCTACGGCTGCTGCTCGTCCTGACCCTGGCCCTGGCCGCGCTGCCGACCGTACGACTGGCCCTGGCGGCAGGCTTGCCCGCCACCTGGGCCCTGGTGCTGCTGGGCGTCCTTCTCGTGCTCAGCGGACTGCCCATGGCCCCGGCCGGAGCGGAGGAATTCCAGCTCATCGGTGAGATGACCGCCCAGGGACGGGCCACCCAGGCCTTCGCCCGGGTCGGCAGCTTCATCGCCCTCGGCGGCGCGGCGGGCTCGGCCGTCACCGGCCTGGTCGCCGACCGCGTCGGCCCGGGCGCGGCACTGTGCACGCCCGCGGCCTTCACCCTGGCAGCCCTCCTGCTGAGCCTGGCAGCCCGCCGGGCGATCGTCCGGGCCGTCACACCGGAGCCGTCCGCCGGCACGGTGCCCCCTGTCCCGCTCCCCGCACCCGACTCCGGAGGAACCCAGCCATGAACCGCGAAGAGACCGGTGTGATCGCCGTGGTCGAGAGCCAGTTGTCGAACTTCGGCCTCACCCCGCTGCGCGCCGCCCACGAGCTGGGCTTCCACACCGTGCTGGTCAGCAACGACCCGGACCGCTACCGGGCGGTCGGGATCGCCGAGGAGGTCTTCTCCCGGCACATCGACGAGATCGTCACGACCGACACCAACTCGGTCGACGCGGTCGCCGCCGCCCTGCTGCCCTTCCACGAGCAGGGCCTGTTGCGGGGGGTGATGACGGTCACCGACTACAACATCCCCATCGTCGCCGAGGTCGCCGCCCGTCTCGGCCTTCCGGGCCTTTCCCCGCAGGCGGCCCGGAACTGCCGGGACAAGCTGCTGATGAGGCAGGCCTGCGAACGGGCCGGCGTTCCGGCGCCCGGCTTCCACCAGGCCACGAGCCAGGAGGACGCGCTCGCCGCCGCCGAACGCTTCGGCTACCCCTGCGTCGTGAAGCCCATGACGGAGTCCGCCGGCATCGGCGTCACCCTGTGCCGTACGCCGGACGAGGTCCTCGCCGCCTACCGGGACATCAGCTCCTCCCCGACCGACTTCCGCGGGCAGCCCAGGCGCCCCGGAGCACTCGTGGAGGAATACCTCCTGGGCTTCGAGGTGAGCGTCGAATCCGTCCTGGTGGACGGCGAGCGCCGCTTCCTCGGCGTGACCGACAAGGCGCTCGGCTCCCACCCGTACTTCGTGGAGATGGGCGACACCTTCCCCTCGATGCTGTCGGCGCCGGTGCGCGCGCAGTGCACGGAGCTGGCCCGCCGGGCGCTGGAGGTGGTCGGCCACGACTTCGGCGCCGCGCACGTCGAGGTGAAGGTGACGGACAAGGGCCCGTCCGTCGTCGAGGTCAACGGCCGGATGCCCGGCGCGGAGATCACCCAGCTCATCCGCGAGGCCACCGGCATCTACCTCCAGCGCGAGGTCGTCCGGCTGCACACGGGCCGGGCCGCCGACGTCACGGCGACCCTCGACCGTGCTGCCGCCTCCCGCTACCTGTCCGCCCGCCAGGCCGGCACTCTGACCGAGATCGGCGGCGCGGACCTGGCCCGGCGGGTTCCCGGAGTGGTGGACGTCGATCTGGAGGTCCGACCGGGCGACCCGGTCCGGCCCGCCGAGAGCAATCTCGACCTGCTGGGCTACGTCGTGGCCGTCGGCGACACCACCGGCGACGCGGTCCGCAGGGCCGAGGCGGCCCTGGGCCAGCTCACCCCCGTGATCGCTGCGGAGTCGGGCGGCGGACGATGACCCCGGCACCCGGGATCCGCGTCGGCGTCCACCGCGCGCTGGAAGACGCCGACCCGCACCGCTGGGACGGCCTGCTGGGCCCCCGCGGCTTCTACGCCGCCACCCCCTGGCTCCGGCACGCCGAGGCCACCGCCGCCACGGCCCCGTACTACTTCACGGCCCACGACGGGCAGGACCGCCGCACCGGGGTCCTGTCCGCGTACCCCCTGGACCACGACACCCCGTACGTCTTCTGCAGCCCGGCCCGGGTCATCGACGGCATCCACCGCAGGCTGACGGGCGAGGAGGCGCCGTGGACCGCGGGCCTGGTGCCCGCCCTGGCCTGCGGGGGCCGCAACCCATCCCACAGCAAGGCCGGACTCGCCCCCGGACAGGACGGCGAAGCCGGCCGTGCCACCCTCACCGCGCTCGTCCGGCGGGCCGAGGAGGAGGCCTGGGCGGCCGGGATGCGGGCCGTGTCCTTCCTCTACGTGGACGAGGACGACGACCTGCTGCGCGCGGTACTGGCCGAGCGCGGCTACACGGCGCTCCCGGGCCAGACGGCGTACTCCCTGCCCGTGCCCGGGGACGGTTCCTTCGACAGCTACCTGGCCCGCTTCGCAGGGTCACGCCGTACGAAGATCAAGCGCGAACTCCGCGCCCTGGACGAAGCCGGGGTGACCTACCGCACCCAGCCCCTCACCCCCGGCCTCATCGAGCAGCTCGCCCCCCTGGAACTGGCCCTCTACGCCAAGTACGGCACCCCCGCGAACGCGGACGCCTTCACCGCGGTCCTGCACAGCGTGGCCCGCCACGCCTCCGGAGCCACCCGCGTCACCACCGCGACCCTCGACGGCCGCCTGGCGGGCTTCGCCCTCACCTTCACCCACGGGGGCGAAATGTACGCCCGCCAGGCGGGCTTCGACTACGAGGTCCAGGGCAGACTGCCGCTCTACTTCGGCCTGGTCTCCTACGAACTCCTGCGTACGGCCCTGGCCGAGGGACTCTCGCACATCCACTACTCCACGGGCTCGGACGAGGCGAAACTCCTGCGTGGATGCACCCCGGTCCGCCAGATCGCCTACGTCAAGGCCCGCCACCCGGAGGAAGCGACCCGCCTCACCCGCCTCGCCACCACCACCTGAACGCCGCGGGGCTCAGTCGGCGCGGGACGGGGCGCGGGGCGTGGGGCGGCGGTAGCGGTGACTATGCTGATCATCCGTTCGGATGGTGAGGTCGAGCATGACTGACGTTGACCGGTATCTGGCCGTGCTCGGGGTGGCCCGGCCGGCGGCCCCGACCGTCGAGGTGCTGCGGGCGCTGCACCGGGCGCAGGTGGAGCGGGTCGCCTACGAGAACCTCGACATCCATCTGGGGCGGCCGACGGGCATCGGCGCCGCGGAATCCGTGGCCCGGATCGTGCGCGGTCGCGGCGGCTACTGCTTCCACCTCAACGGGGCCTTCGCCGCGCTGCTGACGACCCTCGGCTACGACGTCACCCTGCACCGGGCCGGGGTGCAGGGCACCCCCGAGGACCCCGCGGGCGCGAGTGGCAACCATCTCGCGCTCACCGTGCGGCTGGACGGCGAGCGGTGGCTGGTCGACACCGGGCTCGGCGACGGCTTGTACGAGCCGCTGCCGCTGCGTGAAGGCAGCCACACCCAGGGGCCGTTCACCTACGCGTTGACCCCGTCGGTGGCGGCGCCCGGCGGCTGGCGGTTCACCCACGACCCCCGCGGCTCGTTCACGGCGATGGACTTCGCGCCGGAGCCCGTGGAGCTGTCGTCCTTCGCCGCGGAGCACGTCCGGCTGTCCACCTCCCCCGAGTCCGGCTTCGTCCGCGTCCTCACCGCCCAGCTCCGAGACGCCAAAGGCATCCACGTGCTGCGCGGCTGTGTGCTGCGCCGGATCGACGCGGGGGGCACCGAAGAGCGGACCATCGACTCGGCCGACGACTGGTACGACCTACTGGCCGGCGTGTTCCGGCTGGACCTGACCGACGTCGACGCCCCCGCGCGGGAGGAACTGTGGCACCGCGTCCACACCGCGCACCAGGAGTGGGAGGCCGCGGGGCGACAGTGAGGGGTGCCCGGTGCCCCGTTGCGAGATGCCGCGCGGTTCAGGGCTTGCGGGCGATGCGTGCGCTCGATCAGCCGTGCGGCGTTCGGGGACGTCCGCGTGGCCTGCTTGACCGGTCGGGCCGTCGGCCGCAGAGTCGGGATGCGGTGCCGTGACAGCGGCGCCCCACCGTATTCAGCCGGTTCTCCCCGCCCGAGAGGAGACAAACGGCGTTGACCTGCGGGAGTGGCTGCGCTGATGGTCCTCGACCTGATCGTGATCGGTACGGCCATCACGCTGGGGCCTCTGCACAACACCGCCTTCATCCTGCTGCTCTCCTCGCGGCGCGGCGTCCGCAAGGGCCTGGCCTTCCTGTTGTCGTGGCTCGCCAACCTGCTCGTGGTGATCGCGTGCGTGCTGCTGCTGACCGGGGGCAACCCCCCGGCCCGCCACAGCACGCCGTCGACCGCCGTGGCGTGTGCGAAACTCGCCATCGGCCTGGGGCTGGTGCTGTACGGCGCACACCGGCGCCGTCGGCCGCCCCGCCCGCACGGCCCCCCTCGCTGGACCGCCCGGGTGGACGGCGCCTCACTGGTCACGGCCGCCGGGCTGGCCTGGCTGCTGCAGCCGTGGGCGCTGGTCGGTGCCGGCGCCGCGACGGTCGTCGCCGCGGACCTCTCCTCGCTCGCCGACTGGCTCGCCCTCGCCGGCTACTGCCTGCTGGCCACGCTCGGCCTCATCGTCATGGAGATGTACACGGTCTGGGCACCGGAGGCCGCGGGTGCCAGGCTGAACGCCCTGCGGACCTGGCTCGAGCAGCACCAGGAGCAGCTGATCGTCACGCTCTCCCTGCTCGTCGGCCTGTGGCTGACAGCGAAGGGCATCTACGAACTGGTCGCCTGACAGCGCGCGTTTCACTGTCTGCCGGGGCCCGTGTCCGTGGCTAGGCTCAGGTGGTGGGACAGCCCGAGCAGCGCGCCGACGGCGCAGGACCGTTCACTACCCGCCTCTTCTGGGACAGCCCCGAAGGAGGAACGGTGGTGTGGGAGTCCCGGCCCGCGCGACGGCGCGGCGTGCTCGCGGTCCGCGGCCCCGGGGACACCCTCACCACGTCCCCGAGCGCCGATGCCGAGGCCCTCGGTCGCCTTCGGAGGCTGAACGCCGTTGCCTCGGGCGCGTTCGTTGCCGGAGGAGGGCTCTTCGCCCTCGGCGCCGCCGTAGCCCAGTTCGGGTCGGCCGATGCGGTCGTGAGCGCGTCGATCTTCTTCGCCGGCGGTCTGTTCTTCAACCTCGGGGGCTACACCTCGCTCCTGCAGGTGCTGAACGCGCCTCGCCATACCCAAGGGGGCGGTCGACTCGTCACCGGCGGCTGGAGGTGGTGGGCGTACGAGCCGATGCGTTTGGACTGGCTGAGCACGTTCGTGCTGTTCGTGGGGACGCTCGTGTTCGCCGTCAATCTGCTGGACTCATTCCTCCAGGGGCTCTCCGCCCAGCAGGTCAACCGGCTCGTCTGGACTCCTGACGTGGTCGGATGCGTACTGTTCCTGGTTTCGGGCCATCTCGCGTTCGCCGAGGTCTGCCATCGGTCCCGGCCCTGCGTCCGCTCGCGGAGCCTGGGCTGGTGGGTCGTTGCCGTGAACCAGCTGGGGTCGGTGCTCTTCATGGTGTCGGCACTGGCCGCGTTCACCCGACCGGCCACCGGAAGCCTGGTCAACTCCGACATCGCCAACTGGGGGACGCTGTCCGGTGCCCTGTGCTTCTCGGTCGGTGGTGTACTCCAGGCTTTCGAACGACCGTAGGAGACGGCTGGCCGTGCAGGGAGTGGGCGCGTCCCTCGTCCGGGTGGTGGAACGCCCAGTGATCCCTGTCCATCGATGCAGGAAGGCCGGGGCGTGTGGTTTCCTGGACCGTCTCGCACCGTAGCGGGGTGACTACGTGGAGTGAAGGGAATGTTGTCATGAGCGTTCTGGACATCAAGTTGGACCGGTCGTTCGACGTCTTCGACTCGGACGGCGACGGGCGGCTGATCAGTGACGAGATCATCTCCGAGATGGAGGAGGACTACAAGACGCAGAACAAAGACGCCCACGGAAACCACTTCATCGGCCGGG
>NZ_JBHWBP010000133.1:6666-19139 GCF_042735575.1 Streptomyces sp. NPDC059564
TCGGCCTTGCCCCGGACGCTGTGGCCGGGCTCAGGGGTTCGCTGGCGGACCTCTGGGACACCGTCTTCCAGAAGATGGACAGGAACGATGACGGCGGGGTCGATCGGCAGGAGTTCAGGACGTCGTTCCGGGCGCGGATCGTCACGGACCAGAACAGGATCTGGGAGCGGATCAGGAGCATGAGCAATGCCTGGACCGAGCTCGGTGACCGCGACGGCGACGGCATGCTGAGCCGCGAGGAGTACACCTCTCTGCTCCACGGCATGTTCCGCCTGCCCCGCGAGACCTGCGACGAGGCGTTCAACCGGCTGGACGTAGACGGTGACGGGCAGCTGAGCCGTGACGAGATCAGCTCCGCGATGAAGGAGTACTACACGAGCGAGAACTACGAGGCCCGCGGAAACCAGTTCTTCGGCCGGCTCTGAGTAGTGCGGCAGGGGGCCTCCGCGCCCCCTGCCCGCGGTTGCTTCCCCGGAGCCGATCCGTATCGCGTCCCGGCTCGTTGACTGGAATCGGAAGCCGATCCCTCACGACTTACTGGAGGACCTCTTGATGGCCGATGCCGCACTGCCGGTGATCGTTCTCTCCGACTCCGATCCGCTCCGCCGGCACGAGACGGCCGAGCTGGTGCAGAGCTGGTACCGCACGTCGTTCCGCGTGCTGCAGGTCGGAGGCCCGGCGGAGGTGGTCCGCGCGCTGAGGTCGCTGGCCGACCGAAAGGTACCCGTCGCGGCCGTGCTCGCCGATGAAGCCCCCGACCCCGGTGCCGGGCACCCGGGCGTGCGCTGGCTGTCGCTGGCCGAGCACTCCGGCGTCGTGCCCGACGCCCCTGCCGGGGCGGTCCGGAGCGACGAGATCCCGGCCGCGGACCTTCGGGGCGCGCTCGACGACTCCCTGTGTACGTGGAACGCCGACTGCCAGGGTGATCTGCCCACCGCCGAGGTGCGCGGCAGCCGCTCCTCACCCGCCGCCTACGCGGTACGCGATTTCCTCGGCCGCAGCGGCGTGATCTTCCGCTGGCTCCGGGAGGAGGAGGACGTACGGGATGCCCCGGTGACGGTCCGCCTCGGCGACGGCACCGAGATGGTGAACCCTTCGGTCAGCGAGCTGGCCGAGCGGCTCGGACTCATCCGGCCGGCCGGGCAGGACCACTACGACGTCGCGGTGATCGGCGGTGGCCCCGGAGGTCTGTCCGCGGCGGTGTACGCCGCCTCGGAGGGCATGAGCGTGGTCGTGATCGAGGACGACGCGCCCGGCGGGCAAGCGGGATCGACCTCACGGATCGAGAACTACCTTGGATTCCCCGTGGGCCTCACGGGTGGTGATCTCGCCCAGCGCGCCCTGCAACAGGCCCGCAGGGCCCGCGTCGAGTGGCAGCCCACCCGGGTGGCCAGCCGGGTGACCCCGACGGGCACGGGCGACCACACCGTCGAGTTCGTCAAGGCGGGTACCGATGAGACGGCGTCGGTGACAGCGGCCGCGGTGGTGGTCGCCACGGGCGTGGACTGGAACCGCCTGACGGCTCCCGGCGTCGACCGTCTGCTCAACTCCGGCGTGTACTACGGAGCATGCTTGTCCGACGCCCCCTCGGCTGTGGGGGAGGACGTGTACATGGTCGGCGCGGGAAACTCGGCCGGCCAGGCCGCCCTCTACTTCGCGCGCTACGCCCGCACCGTCACCTTGCTGGTACGGGGCGCGGACCTCGGCGCTTCCATGTCGAGCTACCTGGTCCAGCGCATCGAGCAGACCCCGGGCCTGCGCGTCCTGTTGGGCACCGAGGTGGCCGAGTGCCTCGGCGGGACCGCTCTCACCGGGCTCAGGCTGCGGTCCCGCGACGCCGGAGAGCGAACCGTCTCCGCGCACAGCCTGTACGTCCTGATCGGCGGCCACCCTTCGACCGACTGGCTCGGCGGCATGCTGAAGCTCGACGGCCGGGGATACGTGCTGACCGGAAGCGGCGGAGCCGGCCCGG
Source organism: Streptomyces sp. NPDC059564 (assembly GCF_042735575.1). Lineage (NCBI taxonomy): Bacteria > Bacillati > Actinomycetota > Actinomycetes > Kitasatosporales > Streptomycetaceae > Streptomyces > Streptomyces sp. NPDC059564. Next base: position 8,639 of record NZ_JBHWBP010000133.1, read on the forward strand.
ACGCGCTGCCGATGGAGACCAGCGTGCCCGGCGTGTTCGCCGTGGGCGACGTGCGGTCCGGATCCGTCAAGCGGGTCGGCGCCGCCGTGGGCGAAGGGGCCGCGGTGGCCCAGTGCCTGGTCGAGTACCGGCGGAGGCATCCTGAGCGCTTCCGGGATGCGCGAGCGGCCTGCGTCTTCTGACCGGCACCGACCGGATGCCGTTACCGTCCAAGCGGTAACGGCAGTGCCGCCAGGTTGCTGTTCCGGCCCCTCGCCTGGTGAGAGAGGGACGGCGCGGTCAGCCGGTGCGTACTTGAGTCTCCTGACCGGCGGTCAGGAAGTCGGCGATCCGGCGGTTGGTCTCCGCGGGCGCGGGCCGCGACCTTCGCCGCGTCGTGGGCGCCGCTGCGGCCGGCGAGCAGGACCAGGACCGGGACGCTCAGTGGTGTGGGGTCCGTTCGACGCCGAACGTCAAGAGGCAAGCTGATGCGCTCTCACATGGCTTTGACGCACAGCACCCAGTACGGCTGCCGTGTGGATTTCAAGATCGAGGAGTTGGTGTCCACGACAGCGCCGGGGACGCGGTCGCACTCGGCATAGTCGTTGGTTCCGTCGATGCGTTTCACTACGACGTAGTGGCGGTTTCCGGGCGCCCGGAACGGCAGCGCGCACAGTTCAGTCTTGGCCACGTCCGCATAGCTGTACCCGTACTTCGTGCGGTCCGCAGTCGTATCGAACCAGAGGCAGTCTCCCGCCGTCGCATCCTGCACATCGCCACCGAGCAGCGTGTACAAGCCGATGTACGCGAATACCAAGGGGATTCCGAACAGAAGTACACCAACAAGACCTCCCCCAATGCGTCTGGCCAACCGGGCGCGGGGTTTGTCGGCATCGGCGGCTTGGATGGCCGACTGAGCGGCACGCGGTGCGTTTTCCAGAGCGCCAGGTGACTCAAGTGGATGGTGTGGCGGCGGAACGGACGGCTGGGAGGGGAGCCCGCTTGCCGCAGGGATGGTGGGCGCGGACGGGAGCGGCGTCGTGCCTTGTGCTGTGAAGGGCCGGGTTCGGGCGGCTGTTGGCGGTGCCTGCTCGGGGGCGTGGTCCAGTTGTCGTAATGCCTGGGAGAGGGCGTCGGCATTCGGGTACCGCTGCGCTGGGTTCTTGCTCAGCAGGGTGAGTACGAGATCGTCCCAGGCGGGTGGTACGTCCACCGACACCGAGCTTGGCGTGGGGGGCTCCTGCGTGAGGTGTGCCGAGAGGTAGCCGACTGTGTCGGGGGCCTGGAACGGCAGCTGACCTGTTATCAGCTCGAACAGCAGGCAGCCGAGCGCGTACAGGTCGCTGCGTGGTTCCGGGAAGCCGCGCGCTTGTTCGGGAGCCATGTACGGAGGGCTGCCCACGATGAAGCCGGTCTGGGTGAGCCGGTCCGCGGTCGCGTAGGGGTCGGCTGCCCGCGCGATGCCGAAATCGAGGACTTTCACGATGCCGGACGGCGTGATGAGGATGTTGGAGGGCTTTATGTCCCGGTGCGTGATTCCGGCTTCGTGCGCGTGGGCCAGCGCATCGCATATCTGTGCGCCCCATCGGGCTGCGTCGAGCAAGGTGACAACGCCTCGGTGCAGCATCGTGTCCGGGCCCTCGCCTCGGATCAGCTCCATCACCAGGAACGGGGCCCTGTTGGCACCGGTGTCGGACTCGCCGAGATCGTGGATGGTCACGATGTTGGGGTGCTGTAGCCGGGCGGTGATCCGTGCCTCGCGCAGGAACCTGGCGCGCGCCACCGTGCCGTGGCTCCCGCCACCGGCGAGCAGCGAGATCACCTTGACCGCGACGATTCGGCCCAGCGACTCGTCCTGCGCCTCCCACACTTGTCCCATACCCCCCTCGCCGAGCTGCCGCACCAACCGGTAACGGCCTCCAAGGACCTGGTCTCGCACTGCCGCGCCTCCCCGTTTCGATCATTGCTGCCCTCTCGCCAGCGAACCGGCGCCCTGAGATCATGACGCGACCGCGAGAGCAGCATGCTCCATACGCAGAAACCTGCCAGACGGCAGATGTGTGCGCCAGGAAGGCCACTGCGGTTGGGATCGGCCGTACATCCCAGGTGCGCCACCGACGGGCGCTCCGGCTCAGTGAGCGTCGCCCACCCCGGCCCGGTACTCCTAGCGCGTCGGGATGAGTCATCGAATGCATCTGTGCACCACGGGTGTTGCACCGACTGTGGTCATACAGACTGTTTCTGAGCTGCGTGAACTTGAACCGCTCGGCCGCGGTGCCCCGGAGAATGGTTGGCGACTTCGACTGCTCCGGAGAGGACGTCGAACGGGACCGGGTGACCCGCACCGGCTGCTTGATCCGGACCGAGCGGGTCCATCACGAGGAGGTTTCTGAAAGACTTTGGTACGGCAGTATCCGACATGGGCGCAGGGATGCCCGAGGGGCAGGAGGCCCGGTGTGCAGCCGATAGTCGTCGTGCTGATCTTGCTGGGGCTGTTCGTGGTCATAGCCCTGATCAAGGCAATTCATGTCGTTCCGGAGGCCAGCACCGCCATCGTGCAGCGGTTCGGACGCTACACCCGCACCCTCAACGCGGGCCTCAACATGGTCGTCCCGTTCATCGACTCGATCCGCAACCGGATCGACCTGCGCGAACAGGTCGTCCCCTTCCCGCCGCAGCCGGTCATCACCCAGGACAACCTGGATGTCATCATCGACACCGTCATCTACTACGAGGTGGTCGACGCCCGTGCCGCGACCTACGAGGTGTCCAGCTACATCCAGGCGATCGAGCAGCTCATCGTAACCACCCTGCGCAACATCGTCGCCGGCATGGACTTGGAGCGGACCCTCACCTCTCGCACGGAGATCAACGCGGTCCTCCGCGGCGTCCTGGGCGAGGCGGCCGGCAAGTGGGGCATCCGCGTGAACCGCGTTGAGCTCAAGTCCATAGAGCCGCCCCGCTCCATAACGGAGGCGATGGAGAAGCATTTGCGCGCCGACCGGGCGAAACGCGCAGCCATCTTGCAGGCCGAAGGAGTGAGAGAGGCGGCGCTGCTGAAGGCTGAGACGGAGCGGGATGTGGCTGCGATACTGGCCCGCAAGGACGGGACGACTCGTATCGCACCGCCGACGCCAGTCGAGGTGGCTCCCCGGCTCGGGCATCAGCCGCTGCGGGAGGACGACCCCCGCCGTATCGGCCGATACCAGTTAACCGCGAGGCTGGGCCAGGGAGGGATGGGGACGGTATTTCTCGGACGATCCCCTGGCGAGCGCATCGTCGCGGTCAAGGTCATCCATACTGAGTTCGCCGCCGACCCGACGTTCCGGCAACGGTTCGCCCGCGAGATCGCAGCCGCACGCCGCGTTGGCGGATTTCACACGGCTGCCCTTGTTGACGCCGACGCCGACGCCGAACACCCTTGGCTTGTCACCGAGTACATCCCGGGCCCGTCGCTCCACGATGTTCTCAAGGAGCACGGTGCACTGCCTCCCAGGACACTTCATATCCTCGCTCTCGGCATCGCCGAGGCGCTTGAGGGAATTCACTCCTGCGGCATCATCCATCGTGACCTCAAACCCAGCAACATCATCGTGTCCACAACGGGCCCGCGTGTCATCGACTTCGGTATCGCTCGTGCCTTTGACAGCACCGCGCTTACCCGCACCAACGTCGTTGTAGGCACGCAAGGGTTTCTCGCCCCGGAGCAACTCGCGGGTTCAGTAAGCACCCCCGCCACCGACCTCTACGCCTACGGCATGGTGCTGTGCCACGCCGCCGGAGCTGTGCCCTTCCCGGACGGCGAAAACCTTGAGTCAGCCCTCGAACTGCTGCCATCGACCCTCGTCAACGTCATCACCGATTGCCTCAACCACAACCCCACTCAACGCCCGACCTGCACAGAGGTACTGGAACAGCTCGCCCAGATCCACCAACAGGCCGAGGGCTGGCTGCCACCCCCCATCCGTACGATGGTTGATCTCCACAACGCACTCACCGCCTAACCCAGGCCGTGACCACCACCGTGGCCGGCCCCGGCCATCCGTGGATCAAGGTAGAGCTCGGGTCGGCATGGGCAGCGACGACGTCCTCGTCGCGGAGATCAGCGCCGATACCGTCATGGACCGAGGCTTCTCTCTCCCTCCTACGCATGGCTTCCGCGGGCCTGCTCCCCATGGTTTCCCCAGTCCAGGCCAAGTGGTCGAGGATGATGCCGTGCGTCATTCCTCGTACTGGATGCCGTGGGGGGCGGCGACGAGGTTGAGCTTGGCGGGATTGAAGGTGCCGTCGGCGTTGTGGGCGGCGGGTCCGGCTTCGGACAGGTCCTCCAAGTAGCACTCCCAGCCGCCGGGTGAGGAGACCTGGAGCACGCGGGGCGGTACGTCGGTGGCGCGGCTCAGCGCGTGCGGAACTCCCTTGGGCAGGAGGATGAACGAGCCGGCGGGAACGGTGAGGTCTTCGCCGTCGAAGTGCACGCCGAGTTCGCCCTCCAGGACGTAGATCATCTCGTCCGCGAGGTGGTGGATGTGCCGCGGAATGTCGCGGACCAGGGTGACCTCCATCAGAGACAGGCGGCCTTCGGTGTCCTCGGTGCGCGCTTTGACCTGGAAGGGCGGGGGCAGAGCGACGCGGCCGGGCCTGCGCTCGCCGGGCAGCAGCTTGATGAATCGATCACGTGACATGACGGTCCTGTCTCTCTCGGAATCGGGGAGATGGTGTGTGCCGTGTGGCGGTTCACCGGTCGGGGTCGGCGGCTTGGAGGACCTCGGCCAGCCGGGTCAGGGCGGCCACGACCCGCTCACGGTCCTCACCGAGGCCGGCCAGCAGCTCGACTTCACGCTCCAGGAGCCGGGGGAAGAGCGTGTCGATGGCCCGCGCGCCCGACTCGGTGATGACGACCTCCACGGACCTGCGGTCCGCCGCGCTGGGAGTGCGCCGGATGTAGCCGCGCTCCTCCAGGCGGGCCAGACTCTTGCTGACCGCCACTCGCGAGATCCCCAGGTGCGAGGCCAGGCGACGGGCGATGACCGGCCCCGACGCGTGCCGCAACGGAATGAGCAGATCCAGCTCCGGCGCAGTCACCGGCGCCGCCTCATGCAGCGGACGCAACGCCCGCTCGTGCAACATGTGCACCCGCCGGATCAGCCCGATCACCTCCATAGGGGAGGTGTCCATGCCCGGATGCCGGGCAGCCCACCGCGCACGCATGTCCTCTACGGAAGGAAGCACACCCAACCAATCGTTAACTAGTGAACAATTGGTTTCACTATAGGCCACTCGGGCAGCATCCGGGCAGGCCGTGCGGCAACGAGGCCGGTTGCGGCGGCCAGTAGGTCCAGCAAGGCCTCGCTCTCGTCGGCCTTGGCCCCGGTCAGAGCAAAGACGACGGGCAGGCCGTGGAGGGTCTACGCCTGGTGCAGACGGCTGGGTAGCGGACGTCGAACGCAACACGCCCGAGGGCTCGACCCCGGTCGCCGCCTCACGAGTGGCCCATCAGTGGTGCAGCGATAGCGAGACTCTGCGCAGCGTGAAGTTGATGTCGGTGATCTCAACGACGACTTCGTCGCCGACCTGTGCGAGCGATGCGACGCGGCCGGTGTCGCCCTTGTTGAACTCGGACTCGTGCAGCAAGCCCTCGATGCCCTCATGCACTTGGACGAAGAGGCCGAACGGGATGACCTTGGTCACGCGGCCGGTAAGGACGCGGCCGAGGTGAGTACGAGCGAACCCCTTGAAGGGGTCGGACTGCAATGCCTTCATCGAGAGGGACATGCGGACCCGGTCCAGGTCGATGTCCAGGACCACCACCGTGACGTCCTGGCCCACCTCGACCACGTCCGCCAGGCGGTCGTAGTGCCGCCAGGACACTTCCGCCGCGTTTACCAGGCCATCGACACACCCGCCGAGATCCACGAACGCGCCGAAATCGGCCAGGGAAGACACCACACCCCTGCGGACCTGCCCCTTCTGCACAGTCCGAAGGAAAGCTCGGCCGGCCTCGCTGGTTGCGTAGTCCATGCCGTTCAACCTCTCACTTGGTCCACAGCGTTGTGTGCGAGTTCGACATACCGGGACCGTATCCGCTGGCAGCCACCTCTGGGGGCTCCGCAACCGGTTGGAGCGTGGAGGGTCAAGAGGCGTCGGCGTCGGCGTCGGCGAGGTGGGTGCCGCAGGCGGTGCAGCGGAAGGGCATGGCGCTTGCCCGCTCGCCGAGGTGCATCGTGCCAGCCGTCCATACGCAGGTCGAGACGGAGCTGGTCGAGGGCCTCGGGGCGCGCTGCCAGTTCGGCAACCCGCTCGCCGTGACCCGAACAGCCCGTCCCGCTGGCCCCCTATCTGTACATCAGCCCCTGACGGGCTGGTTGCGCGGCGCGCAAGTGGCATCAAACCCCTATCAATCAGGCGAGTTGATGATCTGCACGCCCTAAGTCCCGTGCCGTGTATGAACTTTTCATGAACGGCCCAACCGTGAACGCGGTTTGATCATCTTCCCGGCCGAGCCCGTCACCGCCCCCGAGGTGGCGGCTCGCGATCGAGGAGGTCCGCATCCCCTATGAGGCTGCCCCGCAAACGCCGCGCGGATCGCACCGTTGGTACGGACGACACCGGAAGCCTGGAGCGGACGGAAGGTCCGCAGCGCAGACGGCGCCCTACGGGCCGAGCGAAGGGCCGCAGGAGAGCCGGCCGGAAGGCCCGTCGCCTCCGTATCGACTTCCCCCGGCGCGGCCGGCGGGGCTGGCGGCGCTGGACGCCCTCCTGGAAACTCACCTCCGGCCTGTTCCTGCTCTTCGCCGGCGCCCTCGCAGGCCTTTTCACCGCCGTCTACATACAGGTCGAGATCCCGAACCCGCACGACTCCGCGCGCCGGCAGGCCACCGTCTACTACTGGGCGGACGGCAGCCGGATGGTGAGCGTCGGTGATGTGAACCGGCAGGACGTGAAGCTCTCCGAGGTGCCCGAATCCGTCCAGCGCGCCGTCATCGCTGCGGAGAACGCGGATTTCTACAGCGACTCGGGCGTCTCGGTGACGGGCATCGGCCGCGCCGCCGTCAACATCGTCAAGGGCAAGGAGACCCAGGGCGGCTCGACGATCACCCAGCAGTACGTGAAGAACACCTATCTGAGCCAGGACCAGACCGTCCAGCGAAAGATCAAGGAACTCTTCCTCTCCATGAAGGTCAGCAACCAGCGCCCCAAGGCGGAGATTCTCGAGGGGTACCTCAACACCTCGTGGTTCGGCCGCGACGCGTACGGCGTCCAGGCGGCCTCGTACGCGTACTACGGGATCCCCGCCAAGGAGCTGAACCCCAGTCAGGGCGCCCTGCTGGCCGCTGTCCTCAAGGGCGCGGAGAGCTTCGACCCGTCCCTCAGCGCCGGCAACCGCCAACGCGCCGAGGACCGCTGGAGCTGGATTCTGGACCGCCAGGTCGAAACGGGTTCGATGAGCGCCGAGGAACGCGCGAAGTACACGCAGTTCCCCGAGCCGAAGCCTCCCGTCAAGCCGACCAGCCAGGCCGGGCAGATCGGCTACCTCGTCGACATCGTCAACAAGTCACTCAAGAGCCGCAGCGGGATCACGGACAAGGATCTGGCCGCCGGCGGCTACAGCGTCCACACCACCTTCGAGAAGGACAAGGTGCTCGCGCTGACCAAGGCCGTCGAGCAGGTGCGCGCGGAACGACTGGACCCGAAGAACCGCGCGGAGGACGAATACGTGCAGGTCGGCGCCGCCTCGATACGCCCCAAGGACGGAGCGGTCGTCGCGGTCTACGGCGGCTCCGACGCGATCGAGCACTTCACCAACAACGCGGACACCTCAGGCGTGCCTGCGGCTTCGGCGTTCAAACCCTTCGTGTACGCCGCCGCTCTGGAGCAGGAGCTCGAAGGCGGGGAACGCCCCGCCGAGGGCGCTGACCCGGACCCCCTGAAACCCAAGGCGTCAGGGCCGTCGATGGCATCCGTGGGCCTCCACGCGGCCCTGGTGGCCTCCGACCACACGCCGTTCGTGGAGATCGGCAAGAAGATCGGGCTGAAGAAGGTCAAGGAACTCGCGGTCGCGTCGGGACTGCGTGAGGAGAGCATGGCCAAGCTGGAGCCGACCTTCTCCATTGGTACCTCAACCCCCAGCGCCGTCCGGCTGGCCAGCGCCTATACGACCTTCGTCAACCAGGGCCGGGCCACCGAGCCCTACTCGGTGACCAAGGCCGAGCGGAACGGCGTCGCGTTGGAGGGCCTCGGCCAGCCCAAACCGCGCCGGGCCATGAGCTCCGAGGCGGCCGCGACCGTCAGCGCGGCGCTCCGCCAGGTGAGCTGGAGCGCCGTCGGACCGCCGAAGGGCCAGCGGACCGACTCCGTGTCCTGGGCGGGCAAGACCGGTCCGAACGACCGTATGAACTCGGCCTGGTTCATCGGTGCGACGCCGCAGCTGAGCACCTCGGTCGCGATGTTCCGTACGAAGCCCGACGTTCCGCAGCTGCTGCCCATGCAGGGGGTGGGCGGCCCCGATTCCGAGCGGGGCAGCGCCTTCCCGCCGCTGATCTGGAAGGCCTACAACGAGGTGGTGGTGCCTACGCCGTCGAACCCGGCGGATGGTCCGCAAGACCGCCCGTGACGGCCACGTAGCCCGGGACGTTCATTGGGCCGCGGTCACGGGGTACGGAGACTGGTGGTGTACACGTCCGTACGGTTCTGCGGTGCGTCGGAGTGGGTCTCGGTCAGTACCGCCCGTACTCCCTTGCCGTCCGCCACCAGGCCTTGGTAGTCGCCGAGGAAGTAGCCCCCGGCGAACGGCGCCTGCAGCCAGTCGAAGACCCGCGAGATCTGTCGTTCGGAGCGGAGCCGCGGGTCTCCGTGCGGCAGCGTGGCCAGCTGGTAGGCGGTGGGCAGGGTGGTGGTGTCGCCGGGCTCCAGGAAGCGCAGGTCGTAGTAGGTGAGCGCGACCGTGCCCCGTTCGTCGACCGCGATCGACGGGGAGAAGGCCGGCACGCCCTGCGGGCTGATCAGCTCGGGGGTCCCCCAGGTGCGTCCGCCGTCGGTGGAGCGCACGAGCTGGACGGAGTCGAAGCTGCCGCCGGAGAAGTCCGAGCCCTCGTAGGCCATGTACAGCGTGCCCGTCTTGGGGTCGACGGCCGGGCTGGGCAGGGTGGCCGCGGCGCGCAGTGGCTTGGTGGGGTCGTTCGGGTCGACCTCCGGTACGGAGGTGTCCCGGGCCACGGTGGTCGGGGCGCTCCAGGTCTCTCCGGCGTCGGTCGAGGTGACCACCGCGTAGTGGGCTTCGGTGACGGTGCTCAGATCGTCGGCGTAGGTGATCTGGTCGAAGAAGTCGTACAGGGTGCCGGTGCGGCGGTCGACGACGATCAGGTGGCCGATGGTCTGCGTGTTCGGCACGGCGCTGGTGTCGACGAACGGCCGGGCTTTGGTCCAGGTGCGGCCGCCGTCGCGGGTGAGGGAGATGTAGCCCGGACCGTCGAGGGAACTGGGGCCGGGCGGGTCGTTGTCGAGGCGGTCCCACACCTGGTAGGCGGTGCCCTTGCGGATCGGGTCGGCCGTCAGGGAGGGCTTGTCGTTGAAGAACGGCTGCTCGTCGACGTGCGTGGTGGTGAGGTTCCGCCAGGTGCGGCCGCCGTCGCGGGAGGTTGCCGCCAGGAGGGCACTGCGCGTGCTCTTCGTGAAGTCGACGCCCTCCCCGCCGGCGTAGACGGTGCCGTCCGGTCCGGTGCTCACCCAGGGGTCGGAGGCCCGTTCGAAGTCCGCGCCGCCCGGGGCGCACAGGCTGAACGGCAGCGTGCTCCGGTGGAAGGTGTGGCCGTCCGTGGTCCAGCCGGCCGCCAGGCCACGGGCGGCGCCGTCGTTCCAGCGGTCCTGCTGGAACACGGTGACCACGCGCTTGGGGTCGCGCGGATCGACGGACAGGTACGGCTCGACCTCGGTGCCCGGGTAGACGACGCTGTCGGGGGACCTCGCGCCGATGGTGCAGTCCGCGTACGGGTCGCCGTGCGACACCCTGATCAGCGGTGCGCCGTCGGGGTCGGGGTTCCGGTCTGCCGCCGCGGGAGTCGTGCCGGTGACCGCGACCAGCAGGAGCGCGGCGGTGGCGACAGCGGTCAGGGGCGGGAAGGCGCGCATACGGGATCTCCTCCGGGCCTGGGCGGCCGGGGTGCGGGACCGCCGCCGTCGGGGCGGCCTGGGGCGCGGAGGGGTACGGGAATGCGGGGGTGGGGCGACTCCGCTTGATCCTTTTCGGCGTCGTGGGCGGTGCCCTTGATGGGCCGAACGGCGGAGTCCTTCCCGGCGTCGTCGAGGAGCGCGGCGTGGCCGACCGGCGGAGCACCGTGCCGGTCGGCCTGTTGGCCGTGCTGTTACCGCGCCTCGTCGACGACCGGGCGGCGCACGGGGCACGGGGCCCGTGCCTGCTGTTCGGGGTGGCGGTCAGGGTGCGGGCGGTGGGCCGGGCTCAGTTGCGTGAAGTGACACCCCACACCCCACAGCCCACAGTCCACACCGCGGCCGCCCGCTCGGTGAG
>NZ_JBHWBP010000134.1:0-19080 GCF_042735575.1 Streptomyces sp. NPDC059564
CAGTCAACCGCTTGACGGATAGGCCCCTTAACTGGAGCCGCGCGACGCCGCCGAGGAGCTCCAGCTGGCCCTCGGCATGCTGGTGCGCCAGATGCGGGCGGCGGCGGGCGGCGGCCTCAGCCTGTCGCAGATGTCCGTCCTCAAGCGGCTCGACCGGCTGGGCGAGGCCACGGCCGCCGACCTGGCCCGCGCCGAGAAGATCCGCCCGCAGTCGGTCATCGCCACCGTGAACTCCCTGCGCGCTGACGGGTACGTCACCCGTACCCCGCACCCCACCGACGGGCGCCGGCTGCTGATCTCCCTCACCGACCGGGGGCGCGCCCTCGTAGGCGAACGCCGCGAGGCCGGGCACGGACGGCTCGCCGAGCTGATGTCCGAGCGGCTGACCCCCGAGGAGCGGCGGCGGCTGGCCGAGGCCGTCCCGCTGCTGCGCCGCCTGGCCGAGGACTGACCCCGCCCCCGCCCCCTCCCCCGAACAGCGAACCGAGGAGCCCGACCCATGACCGCCTCCCCCGCCCCCTCCGCCCTGGCCCTGGACTCCGGCACCGCGCTGGTGCTGATCGACCTCCAGCGGGGCATCCTGGGTCTGCCGACCGCCCGGCCCAGCGCCGACATCCTCAAGAACGGCATCGCGCTGGCCGAGGCCTTCCGCGCGCACAGGCTGCCGGTGGTCCTGGTCAACGTGGCCTGGTCGCCCGACGGGGGCGACCTGCCCACCACCGACGTCGACAGCCCCGGCCCGGCCGCCGCCCCGCCCGCGGCGTTCTCCGAGATCCCGGACGAGCTCGCCGCCCTGGGCGACGTCCGGGTCACCAAGCGCCACTGGGGCGCCTTCACCGGCACCGAACTCGACCTCCAGCTGCGCCGGCGCGGCATCCACCGCATCGTGCTGGCCGGGATCTCGACCAGCATCGGCGTCGAATCCACGGCGCGCACCGCCTGGGAGCACAGCTACGGGCTGGTCTTCGCCGAGGACGCCACCGCCGACCTGGACGCGGAGTCGCACGCCCACAGCTTCGGCAAGATCTTCCCGCGACTGGGCCGGGTCAGCTCCACCGGCGAGATCATCGCGGCGCTGGGCGCCCTCGGCTGAGTCCGCCCGGCTACGGCCAGGGCACTTCCAGCCAGACGCACTTGCCGGCCGCCCCGGGCCGGGAACCCCAGGCCCGGGCCAGCCGTTCCACTATCAGCAGCCCGTGTCCGCCCGGCCGGGCCGGATCGGGCGGAAGTCCGGAGTCGCGCCGCTGCGGGGGCGCCGGATTGATGTCCGTCACCTCGATGCGCAGCCGCTCGTCGGTACGGTCCAGTACGAGCGCCCCGGGGCCGCCGCCGTGCAGGCAGGCGTTGGCCACCACCTCCGAGACCAGCAGCAGCACGTCCTCGGCGGCCTCCCGTACGGCTTCGCCCTCGGCCGGCAGCCACTCCCACGCGGTCAGCGCCCGGCGCGTGAACTCCCGGCTCCGGGATACGGGGTCGGGCAGCCCGTCGAGGACCAGGAGCCAGTTCCGGTCCGCCGCCCCGCGCAGCTCCATGGTCCTTCGCCCCCTCTCGCTACCGATGGTCCGACCGCAAGGCCTGCGCCACGTCCGTGTGGACGGGGAAGACCCCGTCGGCCCCGGTGATCCGGAACATCCGCGCCACCGGGCCGCTCAGCCCGGCCAGCTCCAGCCGGCCGCCGGCCTCCTGGACCGAGAGCCGGGCGTGCAGCAGCGCGTTCAGCCCGGTGGAATCGCAGAACTCCAGCCCGGACATGTCCACCACCAGGCGGTCGCCCTGCCCGACCGCGGCGTCCAGGGCCCCGCGCAACGGCCCGGCCGTGTCGTGGTCCAGCTCACCGGCGAGCGAGAGGACCACCGCCCCGTCCACCGCGCGCACGGCGACGGTGAACCGCTCGTCGCCCTTTCCCGGCTCCATCCGCCATCACCCTTCCGTACCACTGCCCCTACGCCTGCCCGGACCCACCCGATCCATGCACCCCCGGGAGCTGTTCCCCCTCCACGGGGAGTGCGTCGCCGTACCGGCTCATCGAGTTGGGACCCGCCCCGATACCCGGAAACGACGAGAGGCCGTCTCGGATCTCTCCGATACGGCCTCTGATCTGCGACTACGAGGCGAACCTCTAGTCGGGACGACAGGATTTGAACCTGCGACCCCTTGACCCCCAGTCAAGTGCGCTACCAAGCTGCGCCACGTCCCGTTGTGCCGTCCACCTGGGCTTTTCCCCCTCGCGGCGGGCACATGCAGAACATTACCGCACAGCGAGGGGTGCGTGTGCACGGGTGATCGTCGGGCGCGAGGATGGGCGGGTGAACGGACGGGATCGCGACGGTGAGGGGCGGGCGCGCAGTGCGCGGCCGCGGGACGGGCTGGGGCGGCCGCTGCCGTACGGGGCCGAGGGGGTGGAGCGGCAGCCCGAGGGGGTGGTGCGCACGCCGGCCGGGACGGTGGCCGAGGCGCAGCGGCTGCTGGACGCCGGGATGCCGTTCCACGCGCACGAGGTGTTCGAGGACGCCTGGAAGTCGGGGCCCGGGGCCGACGAGCAGCTGTGGCGGGGGCTGGCGCAGCTGGCGGTGGGCCTGACCCACGCCGCGCGGGGGAACGCGGTGGGCGGGGCGCGGTTGCTGCGGCGCGGGGCGGATGCCCTGGCCGGGCGGCAGGACGCGTACGGGATGGACCTGGCGGGGCTGGTCGGCTGGGCCCGGGAGCTGGCCCGGCGGGTGGAAGCCGGGGCGCACGTCGACGCGGGGGCCGAGGCTCCCCGGCTCACCGGCCCGCCGGACCCCGCCTGACCGGCGGCCGGCGGCCGGGCCGGGTCCTACGCGGCGGGCTGGAGCAGGTCCCAGCGGTTGCCGTAGAGGTCCTCGAAGACGGCGACGGAACCGTACGCCTCGTGGCGGGGCTCCTCCAGGAAGCGGACGCCCTCGGCGGTCATCCGGGCGTGGTCGGCGGCGAAGTCGGCGGTGTAGAGGAAGAAGCCGACGCGTCCGCCGGTCTGGTCGCCGATCCGGGCGCGCTGGGCGTCGTCCTTGGCGCGGGCCAGCAGCAGGGCGGCCTCCTTGGCGCCGGGCGGCCGCACGACGACCCACCGCGAGCCGTCGGGCCGGGCGGTGTCCTCGGCGAGGTCGAAGCCGAGGGCGCGGGTGTAGAAGTCGATGGCCTCGTCGTAGTCGCGGACGACGAGGGCGGTGAGGGCGATGTGGGAGGGCATGCCGCCATTGTGCGTCGTGCTACCGGCCGGGTTCCCGGCCGGGCTCGTCCACGACGGCCGTGGCGATGAGGGCGACCGAGGTCACCGATTCACCGCGCTTGCCCCAGGCGCTGTCCTTGAGGAGCACGGTGCGTTCGCCGAGGAGGCGCCGGCTGTCCCGGTCGAAGATCCATTCGGTGCGCTCGCCGTCGTGGACGCGCGCGACCGCCACGCCGGTGCGGCCGGCTGCGTCCTCCGCCTCGGGGACGTAGACGACTCCGGGGATGCGCGCGGCCGCGCGGTAGAGGGCGGCGCTCACACCCGGCGGGGCCTGCATCGACCGCAGCAGGTCGCCGATGGCGACGAACGCCTCCTGGTCGGGGCCGGTGGTGGAGCCCGAGCCCGGGCCGTGGTCGAGGCGGGTGTCGGCGTAGATGAGCTTCAGGAGTTCGTCCGGGTCGGTCGGGAGGGATTCGAGGAAGCGGTACGTGGGGCCGTTGATGGTGGCCCCGCCCTTGCGGACGGCGGGTTCCGTGGCGGTGCCGCGGGCGGTGCGGACGACGGTGTCGGCCGAGCCGTCGACGGACAGCCAGCGCTCGGCGGACGCGTCCGTCCGCAAGGACTCCATCCCCCCGCCCTCGATCTCGGACAGGGTCGTGGAGTGGCCCGTGGTCTTCGTGTAGAGGAACTGGTCGTCGCGGACGGCCGGGGCGGGCAGATCCTGGGCCGTGAGGGCCAGCCGGTCGAGGAGCCGTACGGCAGCCGGCTCGGGCGGGGCCGCGGTGGGGCGCTCGTCAAAGGCCCCGACGCCGAGGGTGGCGGCCAGGGCCACGGCGCAGGTCGCGGCCCCGGCGGCGAGGAGTACGGCCATCGGGCGGCGGCGGGTGCCGACCGGCCGGGCGGGCGTTGCCGCCGCCGCTTCGCGCATCAGGTGGTGCCCCAGCCGGTGTTGGGCGGGGAAGGCGATGTCCGCGTCGGTGAGACCGGGCAGGCGGCGGAGGGTCTCCCCTCGCCCGGAGACGTCGTCGGTGGCGTTCACAGGGTTCCTTCCCGTGCGGTTCGGGAGGCCGCCCGCTCCGCGAGGTGGGCGGCGGTGAGTCGGTGCAGGCGGGCGCGGGCCCGGGAGAGGCGCGACCGTACGGTGCCGGCGGGCACCCCGCAGGCTTGCGCCACCTCCTCGTGGCTGAGGCCGGACCACACGTACAGGAGGAGGACCTCGCGGTCCGTACGGCGCAGCCGGCTCAGGGCGGCGAGTGCCGCGGCGGCCCGTGTGGTGTCGGTGATGCGGGACACGACGGCGTCCGCCACGTCGGGAACGGTGTCGGGCGGCGGCAGCCTGCCCATCGCCTCCCGGTGCCGGCGGGCAGCCCTGCGGGTGTTGCGGATGACGTTCGTCGCGATCCCGAAGAGCCATGCCCGCTGGTTCGCGACCTGGTCGAGCGACTCGCGCAGCCGCCAGGCCTCCAGGAAGGTGAGGGAGACGATGTCCTCGGCCCCGGCGCGGTCGGCGGTCATGCGCAGGGCATGGGCGTGCACCGCCCGGGCGTGGGCGTCGTAGAGGTCCGCGAACAGTTGGTGGTCCACATGGGGAAGTGTCCGCAGACCCCGCCCTGTTGCATGTGACCTCGGCCACAGGGCGGGCGGTACGGAGGGCAGCGCGGAGTGCGGCGCGCGGGGCGGGCAGAATGGCCCGGTGAAGAAGTTCTCAGTGATCGGCATCGGCGCGGGCGACCCGGAACACCTGACCCTCCAGGCGGTCCGGGCGATCGGCGCGGCGGACGCGTTCCTCATCCTGGAGAAGGGCGAGGAGAAGTCGGACCTGACGGGGCTGCGCCGGGCGATGCTCGCGGAGCACGCCCGCCCGGACCACCGGCTGGTGGAGGGCCTCGACCCGGACCGCGACCGGACCCCGGCCGACTACGCCCCGACGGTCGACGGCTGGCGCAGCGCGCGGGCCGGGATCTTCGAGCGGTTCATCGCCGAGGACCTCGCGGACGGCGAGACCGGGGCGTTCCTGGTGTGGGGCGACCCCTCGCTCTACGACTCCACGCTCGCGATCCTCGACGAGGTGCTGGAGCGGGGCCGGGTGGCGTTCGAGCACGAGGTGGTGCCCGGCATCAGCAGCGTGTCGGCGCTGCTGGCGCGGCACCGCACCAACCTGAACCGGGTCGGGCGCCCGGTGCAGATCACCACGGGCCGGCGGCTGGCGGAGGGCTGGCCGCAGGACGTGGACGACGTGGTGGTGATGCTCGACGCGCGGCACGCCTTCACGGCCCACCTCGACCAGGACCTCTTCATCTACTGGGGCGCCTACGTCGGCACGCCGGACGAGATCCTGGTCTCGGGGAAGCTGGCGGAGGTGGCCGGGCGGATCGAGGAGCTGCGCACCGAGGCCCGGGCCCGCAAGGGCTGGATCATGGACACCTACCTGCTCAGGCGCCCCTGAGGAAGCCGGGCAGGACCTCGGCGAGGCGTTCGTACTCCTCGGCCCGGTTGTAGATCTGCCCGCAGACGCGGATGCCGCCGCCGCCCGTCCGGGGCCAGATCAGGACCCGGACGCCGGTCTTCGCCGCCAGTCCCTCGCGCAGGGCCCACGCCGCGTCCTGGGTCTCGGCGGTCCCGGGCGGCAGCAGCAGGGACCGCATCGCGAGGCCCGGGGTGTGCGGGAGCGGGGTGAGCCCCGGGATCCGCGCGAGGAGGGCGGCGCCGTAGGCGGCCAGGGCGGTGTTGTGGGCCCGGACCCCGGCCGCGCCGAGCCGTTCGATGAGGTCGAGGCCCTCGGGGGCGGCCAGCCAGCCGGTGTAGTCGGCGGTGGCGCGGTACTCGACGGAGCGCGGGAAGCCCTCCGCGTCCTGCCAGGACGGCGACAGCGACCGGACCCGGGAGCGGTGGGCGGGGGCGACCGCGAGGAGGGCGCTGCCGGAGGGGGCGTACCCCCACTTGTGCAGGTTCCCGAACCAGAAGTCGGCGCCGGCGGCGATCGGCTCGGCCAGCATGCCGGGGGTGTGGGCGCCGTCGACGACGGTGGTGATCCCGCGCGCGGACAGGTCGGCGAGGAGCCGGGGTCCGGCGATGAGGCGGGCGGTGGGCGAGCTGACGTGGTCGAGGACGGCCACCTTGGTGCGGGGGGTGAGCGCGGCCAGCACGGTCTCGCGGACGGCGTCCTCGTCGGGCAGGTGCGGGTCGAGGGCGACGGTGGTGACGTGGGCCCGGCGGGCGGCGGCCGCGACGACGGTGCCGTAGCCGTGATCGGTGACCAGGATCTCGTCGCCGTCGGCGAGGGCGATGGCGTCGAGCGCGAGGTTGGCGCCCTCGGTGGCGTTGGAGATGAAGGCGAGGCCGTCGGGGTCCGCGCCGAGACGGGCGGCGATGCGCGCCCGGGCCGCGGCGACCCGTTCGGGGACCGCGTTGAAGAAGGCGTCCGGGTCGGCGTGGGCCTCGGCGCGCAGCACCTCCTGGGCCTCCTGCACGGGCAGGGGGACGGCCCCGTAGGAGCCGTGGTTGAGGTGGGCGACGCCGGGGTCCAGCCGGAAGAGGCCGGGGCCGCCGGGGAAGGCGGACGGGGCGGGCGGGACGGACGGCTCGGGCACGGATACCTCCGGGTGCGGTACGGGGCCTCGCGGTACGGGGCCTCCTCGGCGGGGCCGCCGCGGGCCCGGTCCACCGGGGCCCGCGGGCGTGTCCCCCGGAGCATGCGGGCCCGCCGCACGCCCCGACAGGGCCGATTCCGCCAGAGTGGCCTACCTCCGCCCCGCGCGCCCGCGGGCGGGGCGGCCGGGCTCCCGGGCGGGGGGGGCTCAGGCCCCGCGTCCACTGGTCGCCGCGTAGTACTGGAGGTCCTGCACCCGCACCGTGGGGTCGACGCGGTAGGGCAGTTCCACGGCGGCCCCGGCCTTCCCGCCGCGCACCACCTCGGCCGCGCTCGTGCCCGGCTTCAGCGGCAGCAGCTCGGCGTGCGGCCCGGCCGGCGCCTCGTGCGCGCCCTCGACGGGACCGACGGTGGTACGGACGGTCGCGGGCTCCGTCAGGAAGCTGAGCACCTCCACCGTGTCCCGGGGTGCGGCGCTGCCCTTGCGCGGGGACATCACCAGCGCCTGGGCGCCCGCTGGGCCGGCGGCCGCGAACTGGGTGCGGGAGGTGAGGTACAGGGTGTCGCGGACGATCCGCGGCCAGTGCCCGGTCTTGAAGCGGGTCAGGTAGTACGAGGTCAGGTCCAGGTACGCATACCCGTTGTGCAGGGACGGCGCGAACTGGCTGCCCTCCGAGTAGTCGTTCCAGGTGGTCAGCTGCACCCAGTCGGCCCCGTCGTCGATGGCACGCGTCCAAGTGGCGCGCAGGGTCGCGGTGTTGCCCGCCTCGTCGTAGACGCCCTGGTTCGGCCGGGCGTCCTGGACGGACACCGGCTGCATCCAGATCTTGCCCAGCCCGTGGCTCCGGTCCACCGCGGCGGTGGCGCCCTCCTGGCCGACGTAGCTGCGGCTGCCCCATTCGGAGAACCCGTAACTGAGGGGCGCGAAGGCCGTGTTGTGGCCCTCGAAGTCGAGGAAGAGCGGGACGAAGGCGGTCCGGACGCCGTGCCGGGACCGCAGGGTGTCGATGACCCGGGTCCACCAGGCCGGGTCCTTCTGCTCCGCCTTGAACGGGGAGACGACGAGGCGGCCGTCGCCGAGCCGGTGCGCGGCGGGGGCCTTCCCGAGGGCGGCGAGGGCGTCGGCTAGGACCGCGGGGTCGTCGGTGTCCAGCGAGGTCATGTCCGGCATCAGCATGATCCTGAAGGCCGGGTCGACGGCGTGGGCGGCCTTCATCAGGAGGTTCGCCCGCTCCCAGTTCCTTCCGGTGAGGGAGAGGAGGTCGAGGGTGAAGCCGTCGAGTCCCGCACCGCGGGCGGTGCGGACCTCCTGCTGGAGGTTGGCGTACTCCCAGTCCCCGTCCTTCGGCGGGACGGGCGGCGGGCGGTCGCGCAGCAGGCCCCCGTACCGCTCGTGTTTGCCGTTCTCGCCGCCGGGGGCGAGGTAGTTGCGGGTGTAGTAGTCGGCGTCGGCGCTCGCGTTGTCGAGGGAGAGCGGGTACGGGGTGAAGTAGTGGGCGAACACGAGCTTGCGGCCCGCGGCGCCCGAGCGCAGGGCGGCCGGCTGGGGCAGGTCGAAGGGCAGGGCTCCGGTGGTCCGGGCGCCGGTCGCGTCGGGGTCCGGTGCGGCGGCGGGGTGCTGTCCGGCGGCGGGGGCCTGTCCTGCGGCGGCCCGGAAGGGGTCCCAGGCGATGCCGGCGGCGCAGACGCCGACGACGAGGAGGGCGGCCGTCAGGAAGGCGAGCAGGGGTCTGCTCCCCCGTAACCGTGCGCGGCGCCGGTGGGAGGGGGGTCCCGTACGTCCGCCGGTGAGCCGGTCCGGCCGCCTGTCCGCTGTCATCTCCGAGCCCCTCCCCCGCACATGCCCCGCCGGGGGGGCCGCACAGCAGTAGAGCCGATGACCCGTCCCGCGGACAAGCCCGTCACACGCGGTCGGCGGCGATCAGGAGGTACTGGAAGCTGCCCCCCTTGTAGGCGTCGAGGAAGGCCTCCTCTATGCCGGTGGTGAGCGAGGAGCGGGCGCGCAGTTCCCAGTACGGGATGGCCGCGGCGGTCAGGTCCACCACGGACACCGGGACGAGGCGGTGGGCGGCCAGCTCCCTGAAGTAGGTGCTGCGGGGGTGGACGGCGCAGATGTAGTGGGCGTTGATCTCGCTGACCGACCGGGACGGCAGCCCGTAGGTGTCGTTGTAGCAGCCGGTGATGGTCACGTAGCGGCCGCCGCGGCGCAGCAGCCGGGCGTGTTCGGCGAAGAGCAGGGCGAGTTCGACGTACATGGTGCTCTCGTTGTTCCAGACGGCGCTCATCGAGCCGGCCGGGAAACCGGTGTCGAGCATGTTCCGGAAGTGGAAGCGGACCTGCTCGGCGACGCCGCGCAGGCGGGCCTGGTCGTTGGCGAAGGCCACCTGGGACTCGGAGATGGAGACGCCGTCGACGCGGCAGCCGTAGCGCAGGTTCGCGACGAAGCTGCCGCCGCCGCGGCCGCATCCGGCGTCCATCACCCGGTCCCGCGGGCCGAGTTCGCCGAGGTGCGAGGCGAGCAGGTCGGCCTGCGCGCATTCCAGGCGGTGCAGTTCGCGGACGACGCGGTCCTCGCGGCCCTCCTCGGGGCCGTCCAGGACGGACCAGTCGGGCTCGCCGATGCCGTAGTGGTGGTGGTAGGTGCCGTCGACCTCGCCGAGGCGCAGGTTGACCGGGTTCTTCTCGCGGTTCCAGTAGTCGGCGACGGACCGCTGGTAGAGGCTGCCCAGGACACCGGCGACGGTGTCCTGGGCGGCGTCGGCCGCCGGGGACTCCTCGGCCTGCCGGGAGGTGGTCATGCGGGCTCCGTTTCAAGGTGGGGGGGGACCGGCGGGTCAGGAGCGGGCGGCGGCGATCTCCACGTTCTCCAGGATGCCGATGGCGTCCGGGACGAGGACGGCCGCCGAGTAGTAGGAGCTGACCAGGTACGACATGACCGACTGGCGGTCGATGCCCATGCAGCGGACGTTGAGGCCGGGCTCGATCTGCTCCGGGATGGCGGCCGGGCGCAGGCCGACGACCCCTTCGTTCTCCTCGCCGGTGCGCATCGCCACGATGGAGCTGGTGTGGCCGCCGACGACCGGGATCTTCCCGCAGGGCAGGACGGGGACCCCGCGCCAGGCCGGGACCTGTTTGCCGTGCGCCAGGGTGGTGTCGAGGGTGATGCCTCGTTTGTTGCACTCGCGGAAGAAGGCGGCGATGGCCTTGGGGTGGGCGAGGAAGAAGGCTGTGCCGCGGCGCATGGACAGCAGGTCGTCCAGGTCGTCGGGGGTGGGCGGGCCGGACCAGGTGCTGATGCGCTGTTCGTACTCGGTGTTGTGCAGCAGGCCGAACTCCCGGTTGTTCAGCAGCTCCGACTCCTCGCGTTCGCGCATCGCCTCGACGGTGAGCCGCAGTTGCTGCTCGAACTGGTTCATCGGGTCGTTGTAGAGGTCGGCGACGCGGGTGTGGAGGTGCAGGACGGTCTGGGCGAGGCTGAGTTCGTACTCGCGCGGGCTCAGTTCGTAGTCGACGAAGGTGCCCGGCAGCAGGGCCTCTCCGGCGTGGCCGGAGGCGAGCTCGATGTCGGCCTCGCCGCGCCGGTTGACGGGGAGGGACCGGTTCGCGACGTAGCGCTCCAGGTGGGCGCGCAGGCTCGGCGAGCGGACCAGGGCCTCCTGGAAGGAGCTCCAGCGCAGCACCATCACGGTGCCCGCCGTGGCGGCGCGGACGCCGTAGGACCAGTGCGGGTCGGCCTGGCCGAGGGCCTCCTCGCCGAGGGGGTCGCCGTCGGCGCTGACGCCGAGCAGGTCGAGGGCCCCGTACTTGCCGGGGGCGCGCCGCTCGAAGCGGCCGTGGGCGATGAGGAAGACCTCCTCGACCGGGGCGCCCGCCTCCACGAGCACGTCGCCCGCGCGCAGGTCCCGGGCGACGAAGCGGACGGCGAGTTCCTCCAGTACGGGGACGTCGGAGTAGCCCTTGAGGACGGGGAGTTCGGTGAGGGTGGGCGCGAGGATGCGTACGTCGTCTGCGCCCGACTGCACGAAGGAGACGCGGCCCCGCCCGACGGCGTGGGTGAGCCGGCGGTTGACCCGGTAGGTGCCGGCGCCGAGGTGCACCCAGGGCAGCATCCGCAGCAGCCAGCGCGAGCTGATGCCCTGCATCTGGGGGACGGACTTGGTGGTGGTCGCGAGGTTGCGGGCGGCGGCCGTGCTGAGGCTCAACTGCCGTTCCGCGACAGGGTCCAGGGGAGGCGGCGCCTCTGCGGTCATGCGGGGTCCCTCCGGTATCGGTCACGCGCGGGGCGTGGGCGTGCTGCACCGCTCACCGTGGAGGCGGGGCGTCGCGCGCGGTAGCCGGGCGGAGGGGCGCCCCTGTTGAAAATCCCCGGGAGTTGAATCGCCGGACGCCTGTACGAGGTGACCCGCGCGGGTTTCCGGCGGGGTTTCAACGCCGCCGGATCCTCAACACCCTGGTGGGGCGCGGGGGCTGGCGGGGCCGGTGGCGGGCACCGCTCCATGGACGGGACGCCGACTCAGCGGGAGGGCCCGTGGACCACCTCGACCCCGACACGTTCCCCGTCCCCGCGCCGCCTTCCGGGGCGGGCGTGGACCGGGAAGCACTGGCCCGGCTGCTGGGCGGGCGGACCGGCCTGGGCAGGTCCTGGACCGCCAGCGCCGCAGGCGCCCCCGCCTCCGCCGCCTCCGGATCGGCGCCCGCGCGCGAGCACCCCGGGCCGGGGGACTCCGGTGCGGCGGACTCCGGTGCCGGGGACTCCGGTGCGGGGATCGTCGTACCGCCCCTGTACTGCCCGGACGCCGTGCGCGACGATCCCGCGCTGGCGGAGGTGGTCAACGAGCGGCTCGTCGCCTGGGCCGACGGGATCGGCATCTACCGGGGCCGCCTGGAGATGCTGCGGTCCTGCGGGTTCGGCCGCCTGATGATGCTCGCGCACCCGGACTGCGACGACCCGGACCGGCTGCTCGCGGCCGCCAAGTGCGGGCTCGCCGAGTGGTCCGTGGACGACCACTGGGTCGACGAGGGGGACGAGGCGGACCCGGCCCTGGTGGGCCTGCGGAACTCCCTGGCCCACGCGGTGGTCGACCCCGTGCGGATGCCGGCGCGCTACGCCCGGAGCTTCGAGGAACGGGTGGCGGCCGAACCGGTGTTGCGGGCCTTCCGCTCCAGCCTGGAGCACCTGGCCCGGTTCGCCTCCCCCACCCAGGTGGCCCGGCTCCGCCACGAGCTGGCGGTGATGTTCGTCGGGTACGGGGTCGAGGCCCAGTGGCGGATGTCGGGGCGGCGGCCGCCGGTGTGGGAGTACCTGATGCACCGGTACGAGAACGCCTTCTTCCCCTGCATGGTGCTGATCGACCCGGTGGGCGGGTACGAGCTGCCCGCGCACGAGTTCGCCGACCAGCGGGTGCGCCGGACGTACCTGTACGCGGCGGTCGCCGCCGTGCTGCTCAACGACCTGTACTCGATGGGCCGGGAGGATCCCGCGGACACCAATCTCCCGAACCTGATCGCGCGGGAGGACGGCGTCGGCCTCCAGGAGGGGGTCAACCGGGCGGCTGCCATCCACGACGAACTGATGCGGACCGTCGAGGCCGAATCGGCCGCCCTCGCCGCCCTGGGCTCCCCCCTCCTGGGCCGCTACCTGAGCGGGATGTGGGCCTGGCTGGGCGGCTCCAAGGAATGGCACGCCACCAGCCCCCGCTACCACAGCGGTCCGCACGCCTGACCGCCGCTACGGGGCCAGGCCGGCCAGCCGGCTCAGGAGGGCCCGGGCGGTGCGGTTGCCGCGGACCGAGCGCAGGCGGCCCCGGACCCGGCGCAGCCCGTCGCCCACGCGGGCCGACTCCAGCTGGGCCACGGTGTCCAGCAGATCGTGCCAGGTGGCGCAGGCCCGCTCCACGTGGCCGCGGTCCAGCTGGAGTTCGGCCAGCCGGGCGGCGGTGACGGCCCGGGCCCGGCGTTCGGAGGCCGGGCGGTGACGCAGCGAGGACAGCAGTGCGGAGACGGCTCCCGTGACGTCGCCCAGCGCGGCCAGCACCTCGGACTGCTGGTGGTGGAACGCCGCCCGGTGGTAGTCGCCGATCGGGGCACTGCGGCCCGTCGAGCGCTCCAACAGCCGCTCGGCGCTGCCCAGATGGGCCAGGGCGGCGCGCCGGTCACCGCAGGCCGCCTCGGCGACGGCCAGCTGGCCGGTGACGAACGCGGCCTGGACCGGGGGAAGTCGGGGGGCCTCGCGGGCCGCCGCCTCGGCCAGTTCCCAGGACTGCTTGCGGTGTCCCAGGTGGTGGGCCTGGACGCTCATCGCCCGCAGCACCGGCGCGTAGCACTGCGGGTCCCCCGCCTCCCGGCCCAGCCTGAGCGCCGCCCGGTAGTAGGCCTGGGCGAGGCCCTGCTCGTTGCCGTCGAAGCACAGGAACCCGGCCGTGTAGGCGAGGCGCGCGGCGCTGCCCAGCAGCCGGTGGCGGACGGCGGGCGGCGCGTCGGCGCGCAGCCAGGGGGCGACGGTCGTGGTGAGGTACGCCGTCAGGGCCGGGCGGACCTGGCCGCTGCCGAACATCATGTCGGCCTTGCGGAAGACGGGCAGCAGGGCCTCGGCCGCCGCGACGTGGTGGTGCCCGAGCCGGGTCCCGGAGGGGGCGTCGGGGGCTGCCGACGAGGCTTCCTCGCGGGGCCGCCAGGTGGAGGAGTACACCGGGATCTCGCCGAACGGCCCCACCGCGAGTCCGGCCGCGAGCCCCGCCGTCGGGGGCGCTTCGTCCAGGGAGGAGCCCCTCTCCGGGGTGCCCCCGGGGCCGGCCCCAGAGCCGCCGCCGGAACCGCCCGGCCGTTCGCGGGCCCGGAGCGGGCCGGACCGGGCGAGGCCGGTGTCGGCCGGGCTGATCCGGCGTCCGGTGCGCCGGCTGAGCGCCTCCGCCGCGAGGGCGACCACGTGGGCGGGCGGCCGGGTGCCGGACAGCCAGTGGGAAACGGAGGTGCGGTCGTAACGCAGGGTGATACCGGCTTCGGCCGCGACGCCGTTCACGGCCCGGGCGAAGTCCTGCCCGCTCCAGCGGGCGTCGGTGAGGAGGGTGCGGAGTCGTCCGTTGGGTTCACGCTTGGCCATCAGAACCGCCCAGGTCGCAGGTCGTACACGTGTCCATCGCTTCAACACGGCCGGACATTCAACAGGGTGGGGTCGGGGCGGACGTACCGGGTGCGGTCGTCCTGCGCCTAACTAGGACCTGTGCACACCGTGTCACACGGCCGCACCGTGCGCCCCTGGCGTGCGGGAGCGTACGAGATCACAACGGAGCGGAAGGGGCTCCCGCCGCTCACTCCGGCTCGCAGCACGCGCACGACCCACCGAGAGGAAGGTCCGCCATGTCCGTCGACCCGGCCACCGAAGAGAGTGCCGCCGCGGGAGCGGCTCCCGCCGCCCGCCAGAGCCTCAGCACCGACGCGGCCCGGAACCTGGCCACCACGACCAAGTCCGCCCCGCAGATGCAGGGCATCAGCTCCCGCTGGCTGCTGAAGATCCTCCCCTGGGTGCAGGCCGGCGGCGGCACCTACCGGGTGAACCGGACCGTCAGCTACACCCTCGGCGACGGCCGCATCAGCTTCGTCAAGACCGGCACCGGACTCCAGGTCATCCCGGCGATGCTGCGCGAGCTGGGCATGCTCCGGCACTTCCCCGACGACGCGGTGGTCAAGTCGATCGCCGACCGTTTCGTCAAGGAGGAGTTCCGCAAGGGCGACGTGATCGTCCGGCGCGGCGAGCCGGTCGACAAGATCTACCTGGTCGCCCACGGCCGCATCGAGCAGACCGGCAGCGGCAGTTACGGGGACGACGTGAGCCTCGGCGTCCTCAGCGACGGAGACCACTTCGGCCACCACCCCGCCGAGGACTCCCGCTGGGAGTTCACCGCCCGCGCGCTGACCGACGTGGTGACGATGACCTACAACCGGGGCGACTGGGCGGCGGCCCTGGACCGCTCCCCCGCCCTGCGCCGGCACGCCGACGCCTACCTGGAAGCCGAACGGAACGGCCGGCGCGGCAGCGAGGCCGTCGACCTGTCCGCCGGGCACACCGGGGAGGTCCTGCTGCCCGGCACCTACGTCGACTACGACCTGAGCCCCCGCGAGTACGAACTCAGCGTCGCCCAGACCGTGCTGCGCGTGCACACCCGGGTCGCCGACCTGTACAACCAGCCCATGAACCAGTCGGAGCAGCAACTCCGCCTGACCATCGAGGCACTGAAGGAGCGTCAGGAGCGCGAGCTGATCAACAACCCGGAGTTCGGGCTGCTGCACAACGCCGACTACGAGCAGCGGATCTACGCCCGCACCGGTCCGCCGACCCCGGACGACCTGGACGAACTCCTCAGCCGCCGGCGCGGATCGCAGTACTTCCTCGCCCATCCGCGCACCATCGCCGCCTTCGGCCGCGAGTGCAGCCGCCGCGGCCTCTACCCGGAGAGCATCGACTTCCACGGCCACCGCCTCCCGACCTGGCGCGGGGTGCCCCTGCTGCCCTGCAACAAGATCCCGGTGACCGAGGAGCGGACGAGTTCGATCCTCGTCCTGCGCACCGGCGAGGACAACGAGGGCGTCATCGGCCTGCACCAGGTGGGCCTGCCGGACGAGTACCAGCCCGGGCTGTCCGTGCGGTTCATGCACATCAACGAGCAGGCGATCATCTCCTACCTGGTCACCGCCTACTACTCGGCGGCGATCCTGGTCCCCGACGCCGTCGGAGTGCTGGAGAACGTAGAGATCTCCCGGTTCGACGACTGAGGGCCCGGACATGAGCGCCGAGCACAAGCACAAGGACAGGACCGAGCACGAACAGCCCTTCGAGCTGCCCGAGTTCTACCTCCCGCACCCCGCCCGCCTCAACCCCCACCTGGAGGAGGCCCGCGCCCACACCCGCGACTGGGCCCGGGACCTGGGCATGCTCGACGGCTCCGGCGTCTGGGACGAGGCCGACCTGGAGGCGCACGACTACGCACTGCTCTGCGCGTACACCCACCCCGAATGCGACGGCCCGATGCTCTCCCTCGTCACCGACTGGTACGTGTGGGTGTTCTTCTTCGACGACTGGTTCCTGGAGCGGTTCAAGCACTCCGGGGACCGCACCGCGGGCCGTGACGCGCTGGAGCGGCTCGCGCTGTTCATGCCCGCCGACCCGGACACCCCGGTCCCCGAGCCGCAGAGCCCGGTGGAGGCGGGGCTGGCCGACCTGTGGCGGCGTACGGTACCGGGCCACTCGGCGGACTGGACCGGGCGCTTCACGCTCAGCACCCGCGACCTGCTCAACGAGTCCCTGTGGGAGCTGGACAACATCCGCATCGGCCGGGTCTCCAATCCGGTGGAGTACGTGGAGCAGCGCCGCAAGGTGGGCGGCGCGCCCTGGTCGGCGGGGCTGATCGAGCACGCGGTGGGCGCCGAGGTCCCGGCGTCGCTCTCCGGGACGCGGGCGCTGCGCGTCCTGCGCGACTGCTTCGCCGACGCCGTCCACTTCCGCAACGACCTCTTCTCCTACGAGCGGGAGACCGGCCGCGAGGGGGAGCTGAGCAACGGGGTGCTGGTCCTGGAGCGGTTCTTCGACTGCACCACCCAGGAGGCGGCCGACCGGCTGAACGACATGCTGACGTCGAGGCTGCAGCAGTTCGAGAACACCTTCTTCACCGAACTCCCCGCCCTCTTCGCCCAGCGGGCCGTGCCTCCGGCCGAGGTGCTGGCCGTCCTCAGCTACGCCCGCGGGCTCCAGGACTGGCAGTCCGGCGGCCACGAATGGCACATGCGCTCCAGCCGCTACATGAACAAGCGCCCGGGCCGGACCGGCGAGGGCCTGCCCACCTGGCTGTCCGGCCCGTCCGGGCCGGGCACGTCCGCCGCGAACCTGAAGGCGCTGCTGGGGCTCACCGGCGGGTCGGAGCGGGCGCGGCGGCACGCCTACGGCCCGCATCCGGTGGGGCCTTCGCTGATCCCGGAGTTCTACCTGCCGCTGCACAACGTCCTCAACCCGCACCTGGACGGGGCGCGGGAGCGGCTGAACGCCTGGAACCGGGCGATGGGCTTCTACGACGAGGGGATGTGGTGGGAGGAGAAGGCCCTGGACTACGACTTCGCGCTGTGCGCGGCGGGCATGGACCCGGAGGCCTCCCCCGAGGCGCTGGACGTCAGCGCGGGCTGGCTGAGCTGGGGCACGTACGGCGACGACGCCTATCCGCTGCTGTTCGGGGCGCGCCGGGACCCGGCCGCGGCCGCCGTGCAGACCGCGCGGCTGCGCGCCTGCATGCCGCTGGACCTGTCCGCGCCGCCGGCCGCGGCCAACGCCCTGGAGCGGGGGCTGGCCGACCTGTGGCGGCGTACGGCCGGGCCGATGGCGCCGGACGGCCGCAGGGCGTTCCGGGGGGCCGTCGACCAGATGCTCGACAGCTGGCACTGGGAGCTGGACAACCAGTTCCTGAACCGGGTGCCGGACCCGGTGGACTACCTGGAGATGCGCCGGATCACCTTCGGCTCTCCGATGACCAGCGCGCTGACCCGGGCGGCGCACGGGGACGCGCTTCCGCAGGAGGTCTACGCGAGTTCCGCGATGCGGTCCCTGTACGCGTCGGCCTTCGACTTCGGCGCGCTGATGAACGACGTGTACTCGTACCAGAAGGAGGTGGAGTACGAGGGCGAGCTGCACAACTTCATGGTGGTCGCGGAGACGTTCTTCGGCTGCGACTATCCAGCGGCGGTGCGGATCGCGGGCGATCTGATGACCTCGCGGATGAAACAGTTCGAGCACGTCGTGGAGCGGGAACTCCCGGTGATGTGCGAGGACTTCGGGCTGGACGGGCGGGCCCGCGCGGCCGTGGACGGCACCGTGGAAGGGCTGCGGAGGTGGATCACCGGCATCGCGACCTGGCACGAGCAGTGCGGGCGGTACGGGGAGGAGGACCTGCGCCGCCACCACGCGGCGCGCGGGCGCGGCGAAGGCGCGAAGGCCTTGGCGGGAGCCTTCACCGGGGCCTTCGCGGGCGCCCGTTCGGGGCCATCGGGTCTGCCCGGACCGGCGCACCGGCCCTCCTGGGCGGTCTGACCGGACGGAATGCGACATTCCCCTGGCGATGCCATGGAATTGGCGCATAATCGTCGACACGCGGCTCGAAAAGTACCCTCCTGCCGCGCTCGGTCACGCATGCGATGGGGGGCATCGTGATGATGGGGGACTCCCGGCCGCCCAGCGCGGCCGGCACGCTGACGACCACGTCCGCCGAGCTGTCGATGCTCCTCACCGCCGTGCGCCGGGGCCGGGTGCTCACCGTCACGGGCCGGTTCCGCGCACCGCGGAGCCTGCTCGTCCGGGACATCGCGCGCCGGCTCGCGTCCAACTTCTGCGACGGGTCGGCGGTGGTCGCCGTCACCGGGGACGGCAGCGTACGGGAGCTGGTGGCCGCGCTGGGCCGGATACCCGGCATGCCCTTCCTGCCCTGCGGCACGGCGGAGGCCGCGGCGTCGTGGCTCGCGGAGCGGGACATGCTGCTCGTGCTCGACGACAGCGACCGGCTGGGCCCCGGGGCGCTGTCCTGGCTGCGGACCCTGCTCACCCTCGCGCCCGGACTGCGCATCCTGGCCGCCGGACGGCACCCGCTGGGCGTGGGCCAGGGACGGGTGCACCGGCTCTGACGAAGCCCCCCACCCCCCGGTGAAGTCCCCGGTCAGCGCTGCCAGTCGGCCGGCTTCCACTCGGTGGCGGGCAGTCCGAGGATGACCTCGTCGAGGAACTCCCCCATCACCCAGGCCGATCCGCGCAGGGTGCCCTCCAGGGTGAAGCCCGCGCGCCGGGCGGCGCCGATCATCGGCGCGTTGTCCGCGAGGGTCTCCAGCTGGAGGCGGTGCAGCCCGCGCACGGTGAACCCGTAGGAACAGAGCAGCTGGACCACCTCGGCGCCGAAGCCGCGGCCGCGGAAGCCGGGCCGCAGGGACATCCCGAGGTGGGCATTGCGGTTGTGGGTGTCGATGCCCCACAGCAGGGCCCCGCCGGCGAGTTCGCCGGAGGCCCGGTCGAACACGGAGAAGACGGCCGCGTCGCCGCCCGCGTCGACCGGCTCGCACGGGGAGTTCCCGCCGGCGGCGGCGATCGGAACCCAGGGGCGGGTGTCGGCCCGCGAGCGCACGGCGACGTCCTCGTAGAGCTCGGAGTGGAGCACGGGTACGTCTTCGGGGAGCCGGGCGCGCAGCCCGGTCAGCTGTCCTAGGATCACCGGGCCTTCCTAGTCTCCGCGCAGGACCGGGCACAACCGGATTTC
The DNA here is from genome assembly GCF_042735575.1 of Streptomyces sp. NPDC059564. Classification (NCBI taxonomy): domain Bacteria; kingdom Bacillati; phylum Actinomycetota; class Actinomycetes; order Kitasatosporales; family Streptomycetaceae; genus Streptomyces; species Streptomyces sp. NPDC059564. Next base: position 19,055 of record NZ_JBHWBP010000134.1, read on the forward strand.
CCCCGCGCACGCGCCCGGGTACGGGT
>NZ_JBHWBP010000135.1:0-18998 GCF_042735575.1 Streptomyces sp. NPDC059564
CACCACCCTGCGCTCCGCGCTCCCGGCGCTGCACGCCTGGCACCGGGGCCGCCGCGACGAGGCCGCCACGGAGGCCTGGCGCTACCGGATCGGCTGGAAGCCGGTACCCGACACGGCGCCGCCCGCCCTGCCCGGGGTCTGGCTCGCGGTCGTCCCGCGGGACCGGCTCGGCGACCCGGCGGTGGAGCTGGCGCTCGACTCCCTCGCCGCACACGGCGCCGAGGCCGTCCGGCTGGCCGTCACGGGCGACGAGGACCGCCACACCCTCGCCGACACGCTGCGGGAAGCGGGCCGCGGCGTACGCGGAGTGCTGTCCCTGCTCGCCCTCGACGAACACCCGCACCCGCTCCACCCCGCCGTCCCGCTCGGCCTCGCCACCACCCTGCTCCTCGTACAGGCGCTCGGCGACGCGGACGTCGACGCCCCCCTGTGGTGCGTGACCCGGGGCGCGGTCTCCACCGGGCCCGCCGACCCCCTCCACTCCGTACCCCAGGCCACGGTCGGGGCGCTGGGCCGGGTCGTGGCCCTGGAGCACCCGGCCCGGTGGGGCGGCCTCGTCGATCTGCCGGCCGACGTACGGGCCGGCGACACGGGGACCGGACGCCGACTGGCGGCGGCGCTGTCCGCAGCCACCGGCGAGGACCAGATCGCGGTCCGCGCCGAAGGCGGCCACGCCCGCCGGATGCTCCGCGCGCCCGGCGCCGCGACCCCCGCCGGGCCCGGCTGGCAGCCGCGCGGCACCGTCCTGGTCACCGGCGGCACCGGCTTCATCGGGGGCCGGGTCGCCCGCTGGCTGGCGACCGCCGGAGCCGAACACCTGGTGCTGACCAGCCGCCGGGGCCCCGCCGCCGACGGCGCGGACGGGCTGCGCGCCGAACTGGAGGCACTGGGCGCCCGCGTGACGGTCGCCGCCTGCGACATGGCCGACCGGACGGCGGTGGCCGCACTTCTGGACTCGCTCGCCGGCCTTCCGCCGCTCAGCGCCGTGGTGCACGCGGCCGGCGTCGGCACGCCCGCCATGCTCGCGGACACCACCGTGGACGAGCTCGCGGCCGTCATGGGCGCGAAGGCCGCGGGCGCGGCGCACCTGGACGAACTGCTCGGTGACCGCGAACTGGACGCCTTCGTGCTGTTCTCCTCCGGCGCCGCCGCCTGGGGCAGCGGCGCGCAGTCCGCCTACGCGGCGGCGAACGCCTCCGTGGACGCCCTCGCCGAGCACCGGCGGGCGCGCGGCCTGACCGCCACCTCCATCGCCTGGGGCGCCTGGGGCGGCGGCGGCATGGTCGACCAGGCCGCCACCGAGCGGCTGCGGCTGCGCGGCCTGGATCCCATGGACCCCGGACTCGGCGTGCTGGCCCTGCGCCGCGCGGTAGAACACGGCGACACCTCGGTGATCGTCGCCGACGTCGACTGGCAGCGCTTCCTGCCCGGCTTCACCGCGGCCCGGCCGAGCCCGCTGCTCGGCGGCCTGCCCGAGGTGGCCCGCCTGCTGGCCGCCGAGGAGGCCGGCGCGGACGAGGAGCCCCACGGAGGCGAACCCCTCCTGGTGCGCCGGCTGGCGGGACTCCCCGGGGCCGAACACGAGGCGGTGGTCCTGGAGTTCGTACGCGCGGAGGCCGCGGCCGTACTCGGACACCCCTCCGCCGACGCGGTACGGGACCGGCACGTCTTCCTGGAACTCGGCTTCGACTCGCTGACCGCGGTCCAGCTCGCCAAGCGGCTCGGCCGGGCCACCGGCCTCAAGCTGCCCAGCACCCTGGTCTTCGACCACGCCACCCCGGCGGCGGTGACCACCCGGCTCCTCGCCCTCCTGACGGAAGCCCCCGGCGGCCCCCACCCGGCCGGACCGGCCGCACCCGCCGAGCAGGACGACCTCCTCGTCGGCCTCTACCGCCGGGCCGGTGAACTCGGCAGGCTCGCCGAGGGCATCGAGATGGTCACCGCCGCCGCACGGCTGAGGCCGGTCTTCGACGCCGCGTCGGCCGCCGACCACCGGCCGGACCCGGTCCGGCTGGCGCACGGGGACGAAGGACCGCAGCTGATCTGCTTCGGCCCGTACATGGCCCCCTCCGGGGTGCACCAGTACGCGCGCTTCGCGGCCGCGCTCGGCGGCCGGCGCACCGTCTGGGCCCTGCCCGAGCCGGGCTTCGCCCCGGGGGAGGCGCTGCCGCAGGACGTCGCCGCCCTCGTGGAGGTGCACGTCCGGTCCGTGGCCGAGTGCGCGGGCGAGGAGCCCGTGGTCCTCGTCGGCTACTCCTCGGGCGGCTGGGTCGCGCACGCCGTCGCCTGCCGGCTGGAGGAGCTGGGCCGGCCCGTCGAAGGCATCGTGATGCTCGACAGCTTCACCCGCGCGCACGGCATGGCCGACCGGTTCCAGTCGGCGGTGGTACGGGAGCAGTCGGAGCGCTTCGACTTCATCTCCGCGCCCGGCACCCAGCTCACCGCGATGGGCGGCTACCTGGCCGTCTTCGAGGACTGGGACGCCCCCGTGGCCAAGGCGCCCACGCTGGTCGTGCGCGCCGACGACGGGATGGCCGGCGGCGAAGAGGGGACCGACGACCGCCCGCCGGCGCCCGAACACGCCCGGACGGTCACCGAAGTACCCGGCAACCACTACACGCTGATGGAGCGGTACGCACCGTCCACCGCGACCGCTGTCGACGAGTGGCTCCTCAAGCAGTCCTGACCACCCGTCCTCCAGAAGGGAATCACCCGCTCATGAGCACCACCTCCACCTCCGCCACCCCCACGGACAACAGCCTGTGGATACGCCGCTTCCAGCCGAGGCCCGACAGCACCGTCCGGCTGGTCTGCCTGCCGCACGCCGGCGGCTCCGCGAGCTTCTACCTCCCGGTGGCCCGCGCCATGCCGGACTTCGCCGACGTGCTGTGCGTCCAGTACCCCGGCCGGCAGGACCGCCGCAACGAGCCCCTCATCGACACCATCCCCGAACTCGCCGACCAGGTGTTCACCGCACTGCTGCCCTGGGCGGACCGGCCGCTGGCGTTCTTCGGCCACAGCATGGGCGCCTCGGTGGCCTTCGAGGTGGCCCGCCGTTTCGAGCGCGAGAAGGGCATCGTCGCGGCCGCCCTCTTCGCCTCCGGCCGCCGGGCCCCCTCGGCACCCCGCCACGAGACCGTGCACCTGCGCGACGACCGTGGCCTGATCGACGAGGTCAAGAGCCTCAGCGGCACCGACACCCAGCTGCTCGGGGACGAGGAGGTGCTCCGGATGATCCTCCCGGCCATCCGCGCCGACTACCGGGCCGCCGAAACCTACGCCCCCGAGCCGGCGGAGCCGCTGAACTGCCCCCTGGTCGCGATGGTCGGCAGCGACGACCCGAAGGTGACGGTCGCGGAGGCGGAGGCCTGGGCCGCCCACACCGAAGGGCCGTTCGCCCTGCGGGTCTTCTCCCAGGGCCACTTCTACCTGGTCCGCGACCAGCGGGAGGTCATCCGGACCATGACGGACCACCTCCGCACGTCCCTCGCCCGCTGACCCTGCCCGCCGCCCCGGAGCATCCGCGCCGGGGCGGCCCCGGCGCCCACGACACCCGCCCCGCCCGGCGGCCGGTGGTCAGGGCAAGGCGCTCAGTGGCGGAGGGCGGGGATCACATCGCGCGTCTCGTCGGCCTCGATGGCCGGGGTGCGACGGTCGAGCGGTTCCGGGGGCGTCTCGTCCGCGCAGACGGTGCCCCGCGCGGGCAGCGCCAGGGTGGCGAGGTAGTCGTTGACCAGGGCGCTGACGCACGCGCTGCGGTTGTACGAGGTGTGTCCTTCGGCGGCGAAGGTCAGCAGCCGTCCGTTGTCCAGCGTCCCGGCCAGGGCCACGGCGTCCTGGTACGGGGTGTCCGGGTCCCCGGTCGTGCCGAGGACCAGGATCGGGGCGGAACCGGCCGCCCGGTAGGACCCCTCGAAGCGGCTCGGGCGCTCCGCCGGCCACTGGGCGCAGGTGGGCGCGTGGTTGTGGTCGTACGTGGGCGGCCCGAAACCGATGGCGGGTCCCAGCAGCGGGGCGGTGGCGACGTGGGCGCTGACCAGCGCGCCCAGGAGCAGGCGACCGGCCGGGTAGACGCGGTCGGCGCACTCGACGGCCATGTTGACGTTGAGGAAGTCGAACGACGCGGGGGAGGGCGGGTTCAGCAGGAACGAACCCCGGTGTGCCTGGGCCGCCCGCAGGGCCTCGCCCAGGTAGGGCCAGACCTCCTTGCCCGAGTTGATGTTGAACATCAGGCGGTAGGCGAGGGTGTAGCCGGTGGCCGGGCGTCCGCTCGCGGTGATGACCGGGTCGGCGTCCAGCGCCCGCTTGAGCTCCTCGAAGGCCTGCCGCGGCTTGCCGTCACCGAACCCGCAGGTGACGGGCTCCTGCGCGCACCAGTCCAGGAACCGGCCGACCGCCGCGTCCAGGGCGACGAACTGCCCGGCGTCGTAGGTGTACGGCACGTCGGCGTAGTGCCGCGGATCGTAGGCGCCGTCCAGGACCATGGCACGGACGCGCCGGGGGAACTGCGCGGCGTAGACGGTGCCGACGTAGCTGCCGAAGGAACGGCCGTAGAAGGTGAGCGTCTGCTCGCCGAGGGCCTGGCGGAGCAGGTCGATGTCCTTGGCGTTCGAGCCGGTGCCGACGAACGGCACGAGGTCACCGGACCGTTGCCGACAGGCGTTGGCGAAGTCGAGGCCCTGCCGGACGGCGCCGCGCAGGGCCCCCGGGCCGGGTACGCCGCGCGCGGCGTCGACGGCGGCGGAGTACTCCGTGTCGTTCCAGCACTCCACCTGCCCGCTGCGCTTCACGCCGCGCATGTCGTACCCGACGACGTCGAAGGCGTCACGGAGGGAGGCGGGGAGCGCCTCGTAGCTGTCACGGGCGAAGTCCACGCCGGAGTTGCCGGGTCCGCCGGGGTGCAGCAGCAGGACACCGGTGCGGTGGGCCCGGTCGGCCGCGGGCCGCCGGGTGACCGCGAGCGGGATCGTCCGGCCGGTCGGCTGTCGGTAGTCCAGCGGTACGCGGGCGGTCGCGCACTCGAAGCCGTCCCCGGGGTCGGCGCAGGGCCCCCAGGACAAGACGGGCACGGGCGGCGGGGCGGGCGCCGCCGTGGCGGCCCCGGGCGCGGTCCCGAAGAGCGCGGTGACCGCGATCAGGACGAGGGCCGTCCCCCACACCACTCGCTTGCGCGGGGCATCGGCCAGACGTGTCTGCATGCGGCGAACTCCCTCTGTGGTGCGTCGGCAAGGGGCAGCGCACAAGACGGGGGGACCTGCGGATGCCCGCGCTCGGCTGAGCGGCACGGACAGGTTCGCACCGTCGTACCCGGCCGGGATAGACACGGGAACGGTCATTGTCGCCCGCGCGGACCGGGAGGGTGGACATGCCCCGGTCGGCCGGGGAGAGGCCGACCGGGACACGGGGCTCAGGCCAGGTCGAACCGGTCGAGGTTCATCACCTTGTCCCACGCCGTCACGAAGTCACGTACGAACTTCTCTCCCGCGTCCTTGGACGCGTACACCTCCGACACGGCCCGGAGCTGGGAGTTCGACCCGAAGACGAGGTCGACCGCGGTGGCGGTCCACTTGACCTCGCCCGTCGCGCGGTCCCGGCCTTCGAAGACGTTCTCCGCCGTGGCCGAGGCCTTCCACTCCGTACCCATGTCGAGCAGGTTGACGAAGAAGTCGTTGGTCAACGTCTCCGGCCGCCGGGTGAACACGCCGTGCGGGGACCGCCCGAAGCCGGTGTTCAGAGCCCGCATGCCACCCGTCAGAACGGTCATCTCGGGTGCGGTCAGCGTCAACAGGTTGGCGCGGTCCAGCAGGAGGGTCTCCGGTGACAGCTTCTCCCCCTGCCGGAGGTAGTTGCGGAACCCGTCGGCCCTGGGCTCGAGCACGGCGAACGATTCCACGTCCGTCTGCTCCTGCGAGGCGTCCGTGCGTCCCGGTGCGAACGGGACCGTGATGCCGTGCCCGGCCCCCTTCGCCGCCCGCTCGACGGCCGCGCACCCGCCCAGGACGATCAGATCCGCGAGGGAGACCTTCGTTCCGCCGCTCTGGGCGGCGTTGAAGTCCTGCCGGATCCGATCGAGGGTCTGGACCGCCTCGGCCACCTCGGGCCGGGCGTTGACCTCCCAGTCCTTCTGCGGCGCGAGCCGGATCCGGGCCCCGTTGGCGCCGCCCCGCTTGTCGGTGCCGCGGAAGCTCGCCGCCGCCGCCCACGCGGTGCCGACCAGCTGGGAGACGGACAGTCCCGAGGCCAGGATCCGGGCCTTGAGGTCGGCGATCTCCGCGTCCCCGATCAGAGCGTGATCGACCGCGGGAACGGGGTCCTGCCACAGCTGCGGCGCGGGAATCCACGGTCCGAGGTAGCGCGCGAGGGGCCCCATGTCGCGGTGCAGCAGCTTGTACCAGGCCTTGGCGAACGCATCCGCGAGCTTGGCCGGGTTCTCGTGGAAGCTCTTCGAGATCGGCCCGTAGACCGGATCCAGCTTCAGCGAGAGGTCCGTCGTCAGCATCATGGGAGCGTGCCGCTTCGACGGATCGTGCGCATCGGGCACCGTGCCCTGGGCCGAGGCGTCCGTGGGGGTCCACTGGTTCGCGCCGGCCGGGCTGGTCGTCAGCTCCCAGTCGTACGTGAACAGGTTGTCCAGGTACCCGTTGTCCCACTTCGTCGGCTCGGTGGTCCACGCGCCCTCGAGCCCACTGGTCAGCGCGTCGACACCCGCGCCGCTGCCGTACGAGTTCGTCCACCCGAGGCCCATCTGCTCGACCGGGCAGCCCTCGGGTTCCGGACCGATGTACTCGGCACCGACCGCGCCGTGGCACTTTCCGAACGTGTGGCCGCCGATGATGAGCGCGGCCGTCTCCTCGTCGTTCATCGCCATGCGCTTGAACGTCTCGCGGATGTCCTTGGCGGCGGCGATCGGATCAGGATTGCCGTTGGGCCCTTCCGGATTGACGTAGATCAGACCCATCTGCACGGCACCGAAAGGCCCGGTGAGTTCCCTGTCCCCTTGGTAGCGCTCATCTCCGAGCCACGTGTCCTCGGATCCCCAGAAGATTTCCTCGGGCTCCCAGATGTCCTCTCGTCCGAATCCGAATCCGAACGTCTTGAACCCCATCGACTCCATGGCGCAGTTTCCGGCGAAGACCAACAGGTCGGCCCACGAGATCTGCCGGCCGTACTTCTGCTTGACCGGCCAGAGCAAACGGCGCGCCTTGTCGAGGCTGGCGTTGTCGGGCCAGCTGTTGAGCGGAGCGAAACGCTGAGCGCCGGAACCGCCACCGCCCCGGCCGTCGGCGATGCGGTACGTTCCCGCGGCGTGCCAGCTCATACGGATGAAGAGCGGCCCGTAGTGGCCGTAGTCGGCGGGCCACCAGTCCTGCGAGGTCGTCATCACGTCGAAGACGTCCTGCTTCAGGGCGTCGACGTCCAGATGGGCGAACTCCGCCGCGTAGTCGAAGTCCTCACCCATCGGATTGGACTGGGGCGAATGCTGGTGGAGAACCTGAAGGTCCAGCTGATTCGGCCACCAGTCACGGTTCGTCCTGGGGCGAGTCGACGTGGGGGCCGGGGAGGGGATTGCCGGGTTCTCGCTTTCGCTGCCGGACACGTCCGTCCTTCTTCCTGTCTCGGTGTTTCCACCTGCTGGCTGCTTGCTGTTGACGCTGTCTGCTTTTCCGACTGACCGAGCGTGTGTCGGCGTTCCGTATGGTCGCGCACCACGGACCGCACCGCTAAGAGAACACGCAGAGCGCCCCGCGAGACGAGAACCGGAATTGTTCCGGCGCGCCACGCAAGGGAGTGGTGAACGGGGAGGCCCGGTCTGGAAGGCTGCCTCGTCCCAGTCCCATCAGAATCCGAACAGGTGAACCGAATTGAGTAACCTGCTGGAGCGATTGCGAGGGCACGGCCGGCGCATGACCGCCCAGCGGCGTGTCGTCGCGGAGGTCCTCGACGGAGAGCACGTGCACCTCACGGCCGACGAGGTGCACGCCCGCGCCGCCCAGATGCTGCCCGAGATCTCCAGGGCCACCGTCTACAACACCCTGGGCGAACTGGTCCTGCTGGGTGAGGTCGTGGAGGTCTCCGCCCACGGCCGCGCGAAGCGCTACGACCCCAACGCGCACCACCCGCACCAGCACCTGGTGTGCTCCGGCTGCGGCACCATCCGCGACGTCCACCCGACCGGCGATCCCCTGGCCGCCCTCCCGGAGGAGGAGCGGTTCGGCTTCACGGTGTCCGGGGCCGAAGTCACCTACCGCGGGCTGTGCCCCTCCTGTGCCCCGGGCCTGCCACACACGTGATCTCGATGGCCGGCGGTGAAGGAGTCCGGGCGTGCACCGTCCGTGGCGGCCGCCGCGCTGTGGGTCACCGCGCTACGTCCACGCGCCGCCGTGGCCGCTGACCTGCGCTTCGACTCCGTCTGGCGCGGACGCGATCAGCCGGGGCGGTCTGCCTGCATGAACCGCTCCTGCCCGGGCAGACGCCAGACGGATCCAGCGTTGGAGGCGAGGCTCGCATGACGGAAGGCACGAGTCCCTACATGTCCCCGGCGCGGGTCACCGTTCTCGGGCTGCACTCCGGTGACCCGCCGTTCCGCATCGTGGAGGTCGACGGCGAGTTCGTCAGCACCGCCACGTCCATGACGGACGTGATCCTGACCGCGGCGGCCGTCGGCGTCACGATCCACGACCTGGACGACCCGGACGAGGTCCGCTGGGTCGGCGGCGGGAAGTACCACTGGAGACCGCGCTGACGCGCTGACGGCCACGGCCCGCTACGGCGTCACCGGCTTCGTGGCGCGGACGGTCGCGGAGTGCATGCCGTCCGCGACGGAGCGGATCGGGGTGATCTGGATACCGGTGAACCCGGCCGCTTCCAGGCCGGTGCGGTACTCGGCGAAGGAGAGGGCACCGGCGATGCAGCCGACGTGGTCGCCGCGCTCGGCGCGCCGGGCGGGCGAGAGGGCGTCGTCGGCGACGACGTCCAGGACGCCGATGCGGCCTCCGGGCCGCAGGACGCGGAAGGCCTCGGCGAACACGGCCGGTTTGTCGGTGGACAGGTTGATCACGCAGTTCGAGATGACCACGTCGATGGTGCCCGCCGGCAGCGGGACGGCCTCGATGGTGCCCTTGAGGAACTCGACGTTCGTCGCGCCGGCCTTCTCGGCGTTGGCCACGGCGAGAGCGAGCATCTCCTCGGTCATGTCCAGGCCGTACGCCCTGCCCGTGGGGCCGACGCGGCGCGCGGACAGCAGGACGTCGATGCCGCCGCCGGAGCCGAGGTCCAGGACGCGTTCGCCGGAGCGGAGCTCCGCGACGGCGGCGGGGTTGCCGCAGCCGAGGGAGGCGGAGACGGCATCGCCCGGCAGGGCGTCGCGCTCGTCCGCGGTGTAGAGGGCTCCGCCGAAGGTGCCGTCGGCCGCCACGGGCCCGGGCCCGCAGCAGTCGGCGACGGCGCCCTCCGCGACCTTCACCGCGGCCGCGGCGTACCGTCGGCGAACGGCCTCGCGCAGGTCCATGGACTGCTCGCTCATGACGCGCTCCCTTCGACCCCTTCGAGAAGGGCCCCGATCGGCCTGTATCGAAGAATCTCGATTCAACCTTGCGCCTTGAATCGAAGAACGTCAACATAGAGAGATGTCGAAACAAGAGCTGACCGTACTCGGCCAGGACGCCGACGGCGACGCATGCTGCGCCCCGCCGGTCGCGTCCGCGCCGCTGGACGAGGACCAGGCGGCCGAGCTGGCGAAGACGTTCAAGGCCCTCGGGGATCCGGTCCGGCTCCGCCTGCTGTCGATGATCGCCTCCCGCGCCGGCGGGGAGGTGTGCGTGTGTGAGCTGACCCCGGCGTTCGAGCTGTCGCAGCCGACGATCTCCCACCACCTGAAGCTGCTGCGGCAGGCGGGCCTGGTCGACTGCGAGCGCCGGGGCACCTGGGTCTACTACTGGGCGCTCCCCGCCGCCCTGGACCGCCTCGCGGCCTTCCTCGCCGCCCCCCGGCCCCAGCCCCAGAACGCGGGAGCGGACGCGTGACCGGCTCGCTCGCCCGCCGCGCCACGGCGGAGGGCATCGGTACCGCCGCGCTCGTCGCGGTCGTGGTCGGCTCCGGCATCCAGGCCGCCGCGCTCTCCCACGACGTCGGCGTCCAGCTGCTGGCCAACGCGTTGGCCACCGTGTTCGCCCTGGCCGTCCTGATCGCGGTCCTCGGGCCCGTCTCGGGGGCCCACTTCAACCCCGTCGTCACCCTCGTCACCTGGCTGACCGGCCGCCGTCGGCCGGAGCGGAGCCTGACCGGGCGGGACGCCGCCGCGTACGTGCCCGCCCAGATCGTCGGCGCGATCGGAGGGGCAGGTCTGGCCAACGCCATGTTCGCCGGTCCCGTGGTCGAGTTCTCCCACCACGACCGGTTCGCCGGGCACCTCTGGCTCGGGGAGCTCGTCGCCACCACGGGCCTGCTCTTCACCCTCCTCGGCCTGGCCCGCGCCGGGCGCACCGGCCTCGCTCCGGCCCTGGTCCCGGCGTACATCGGGGCCGCCTACTGGTTCACCTCCTCCACCAGCTTCGCCAACCCCGCCGTCACCATCGGCCGTGCCTTCACCGACACCTTCTCCGGCATCGCCCCCTCCTCGGTCCCGCCCTTCATCGCCGCCCAGCTCGCAGGGGCCGTCCTCGGCATCGCCCTGACCGCCGTGGTCTTCGGGCGACCGGCGACGACGGCCACACCCGCCGCGGCCGGGGCCGAGCCGTCCCTGACCGCAGCCGCCCGCTGACCCCGCACCCCCGTACGGAAAGACGTTCCCGCCATGACCCTGCCCCCCTCCGTGCTGTTCGTCTGCGTCCACAACGCAGGCCGCTCCCAGATGGCCGCCGCCTTCCTGGCCCACCTCGCCGACGGCCGGATCGAGGTCCGCTCCGCCGGCTCCGCCCCGGCCGGCCAGGTCAACCCCGCCGCCGTCGCCGCCATGCGCGAGGTCGGCATCGACATGTCGGCCCAGGTCCCGAAGGTCCTCACCACCGAGGCCGTTCAGGCGTCCGACGTCGTGATCACCATGGGCTGCGGGGACACCTGCCCGGTCTTCCCCGGCAAGCGGTACCTCGACTGGCAGCTCGACGACCCCGCCGGGCAGGGCCTCGAAGCGGTCCGCCCGATCCGCGAGGAGATCGAGCACCGCGTACGCGCCCTCATCGCCGAGCTGCTGCCGGAGTCCTGACCCCCCCACCACCTCGCGACGCTCTGACGTGTCGTGCAGCGCGACCGGTCAAGGTGGGCTAAGGTTGATCTTGCTTCTCGCGCCCGGGATTCCCGGTGGTGGGACTCGCGTTGGTGGTCCAAGGAAAGACACCCCACTTCCCGTGGGGGGATGCAGGTGCAAGGCCTGCCCAGCGCTCGATCAAGGCCCCGGCCTCCTCAAGGAGACCGGGGCCTTCGACGTGCGCGTCGCCGGGGGATCGTTTCCCCCGGTGAATCGAGCCGTCCGACCGGGTGAATCGCCCGCCGTCCCCCTGTTCGCGGGACCGGCCGCCCCGCTACACCCAGGTCTTGTGATCAAGACTCCGGTGCAGGGCACCCTGCCCGCGGCACCGCAGCCGCTCGGCCCGGCCGGGGGCGTCCGCCGAGCGCTCGTCCGGGACCGTCCGGGGCGCTCCTCAGCCGGGAAGCGAACCCTTCCGCCGCGGCCAGGCCGGTCACTTGTGCCCGCTCCCCGCCCTGCAAGGCCCCGGCCCCCGGACGTCGATTCCCCAGCCTCAGATTCCCGAGAGGACCCTCCTGTGCCCGTGCCGACTTCGATCGACCACCACGCCAAGGACTACAGCCTCGCCCATGCCTACTGCCTGGCCCAGGCAGCCGATCTGGCCTACAAGACCGAGCCCGCGATCGAGGAGAAGGCCCGCGAGTGGGGTTTCGTCCGGGTGCGCCATCACCACACCCGGTTCACCCCGCCCTTCCCCCTGCAGGACACCCAGGCCTTCACCATGGCCAGCGACCACATGATCATCACCTCGTTCCGCGGAACGGAGCCGGCTCAGATCCGCGACTGGCTCTCCGACGCGACGACCCCGCCGTGGCCCGGGCCCGCGAACACGGGCTACATCCACTACGGATTCGGCGAAGCCCTCGCATCCGTCTACCCCGACGTACGGGACACCATCGCCGAGCTGCGTACCAACGGCCAGAGCGTCTGGCTGACCGGCCACAGCCTCGGTGGTGCCCTCGCCATGCTCGCCGGCGCCCGCCTCCACCTCGAAGCCCCCAACCTCACCGCGGACGGCATCTACACGTTCGGCCAGCCCCGCACCTGCGACCGCCTCCTGGCCACCGCATGCAACAAGGGCCTGAGCAAGCGCATCTACCGCTTCGTCAACAACAACGACATCGTCCCCCAGCTCCCGCCCGAGCCCGCCTTCACCCACGTCGACACGCTGCGCTACATCGACGCCTCGGGGAAGGTCCGCGAGTCGATGACCCTGCTCGGAGGCCTCGCGGACCGGGCCAGGGGATTGACGGCCGATCCGTTCGCCCCGGCCGGCGACGGCGTGCGCGACCACTCGATCGGCAAGTACATCGCAGCGCTGAAGAGCAACCTCGCCTGACCGGCCCGCCGGTGCGGGCCGAAGATAGTAGCCATAGACATAATGTCTATGTACTCTATTCATATGAGCAAGGGTTCGCCGGGTCCCACACCCGGATTCCTGGTATGGCGGCTCGCCAACAAATGGCGCGTCGCGGTCGATCGCGCGGTGGCTCCGCTGGGCCTCACCCACGCGCAGTACTCACTGGTCGGGTCGCTGTACGACATGCAGCGCGCCGGCGAGCGGCCCAGTCAACGCCGACTCGCCGATCACACCGGCCTGGAGGCGCTGTACGTCTCGAAGCTGGCGCGTGCACTGGAGTCCGCCGGCCTGGTCGAACGCACCCGCGATCCCCACGACCCGCGCGCCGTACAGCTGGCCCTCACCGAGCAGGGCCAGGCCGTCACGCGGCAGGCCATCGAGGTGGTCCGGGACCTGATCCAGCAATTGCTGGAGCCGCTCGGCGGCCTCGACGCCCCGCGGACGCACGCGTTCACGAACGAACTGAGGACCCTGCTCGACGTACCTCTCGCTCCATCCCTGCCGAACGACGAGAGCACCCAGGGGAGAACACCATGACCACGACCGCATCCACCTCCGCCACACCCCGTGCCGACTCCCGCGCCCTCGGCCTGGCCCACTACGCCGCCCGCGGCGTCCTGGAGCGCGTCCTGGCCCGCCACGGCATCACGTTCCAGCAGCACGTCGCCCTGCGCGCCGCCGTCACCGCCGACGCCCCGCAGACGCCGGACGACCTCGTCGCCCAGGTCGGGGGCTCCCTGAAGGGCGATCCGGCCGACATCCAGGCCGCTCTCGACCAGCTGCTGGCCAAGCAGCTACTCGTCGAGAGCGGCGCGCACCTTCACCCCACGGATGCGGGGCGGGAGCTGATCGCCGCCGTCGGCGCGGAGGTCGCCCCCGTCACCGCCCGCATCTGGGACGGGATACCCGCCGAAGACCTGGCCGCCGCCGGCCGCGTCCTCGCCCTGGTCGCCGAGCGCGCCAACGCGGAACTCTCGGCGCTGACCGCCTGACCGAGCCCGAAAGATCCGGACTGCTAGCGCACGGCGCGGCAGTCGGCGAGGCTCACCGCCGGACACCCCAAGGCGGCGGACAGCACCCGGCGTTGGCATTCCGTCAGCTCGGACAGGAACACCACCGCGCAGGCCGCGGTCCGCTCACGGAGCGCGGCGGCTTCGCGGACCTTGCCGGAGCGCAGGAGGGTGCGGGAGGAGAACGGGCGCTCCATCAGGCGCACTCCGCCGTCCGAGACACCCCGTCGCTGCACGATGCGCCCGACGACGCGGCCGCCCAGGGCCGACACCCGCGCTTCGGCCTCGTCCATGAGCGTGACGAACTCCTTCCTCTTCGAGGAGAAGAGCCCGACGAGCACGAGGTCGGCCCCCGCGACGCTCAGGGTCCGGACCGCAGCCTCCACGGCCGTCTTCGGGCGCTGGGGTCGGCGCTCGCGCTTTCGGTTCGGGTGCACGGGTCCACCGTAGGTACCGCGCTGCACGGGGTGGAACCGGGTTTCCCCGTCGTGGGCCGGCACCCGGCGGATCGGCAGCTGTGGGACTCCGACCCGGGGTCTTCAGGGTCTCCCTGGCATGATCACCGCATGACCAGTGAGTTTGTGCGGCCCAACCCCAGGAAGTGTGTCCTCTTCGATGTCGACGGCACGTTGATCGACGCCTTGGGGAACCAGCGCCGGGTCTGGGCAACCTGGGCGGGGCGATACGGACTGGACGCCGCTGAGGTGTACCGGGTTGCGCTGCGGACGCGGCCGATGGAGACCTTCGCGGAGGTGGCTCCGGACCAGGATCCGGAGGAGTGCCTGGCGGCGCTGCACGAACTGGAGGACGAGGACGTCCGGTCCGGCATCTACGCGGCTTTCGACGGTGCGTCGGAGCTGCTGGGCACCCTGCCAGCGGGGGAGTGGGCGCTCGTCACGTCCAACTACGAGCACCGGGTGCGCGGGCGTTTCACCCGGACCGGTCTGCCGGTTCCGCCCGTCATCGTCGACGCGGCCGCGGTGGAGGAGGGCAAACCCTCGCCCGTGCCCTACCTGCTGGCCGCCGAGCGGCTCGGTGCCCGGCCCGAGGACTGCCTGGTCATCGAGGACGCCCCGTCCGGAATCGAAGCAGGACTGCGGGCCGGCATGACGGTGTGGGGCGTCAACACCACGGCTGCGGTGGCGGGCGTGCACCGTCACTTCACGAGCCTGCGCGAAGCGGTCCCCCACATCCTCGCTTTCGCCCACCCGGAGGGGGCGGCCGGAGTGGGATGATCACATTGTGGCGTGTGCGACCGCGACGACGCGCGGCGCCCGCGGAGGCGGACCCCGCCGTCACGGGCTCTGCCCGCGGTGGACGCCCTCCGAACAGCCGGGCGGCTTGAGGTCAGGGCGCACGTGGTCAGAGAGGCTGGAGGCGGGTGTGCAGGAGGCAGAATTCGTTGCCTTCCGGGTCGGCCAGGACGTGCCAGTTCTCGGTGCCGGTCTGGCCGACGTCGACGGGCCTGGCGCCGAGAGCGAGCAGCCGCCGCAGCTCGGCGTCCTGGTCGCGGTCGGTGGGGTTGACGTCGATGTGCAGGGGAAGCTTCCCGGTCCGCGGGTCGCTGCTGGGGCTGAGGATGAGGCTGGGCTGCGGGCCGCCGAAGCCGACGTCCGGCGGGCCGATCTCGATGCTGCCGTCGTCCTCCCGGCCGAGTTCGACGTAGCCGAGGACCTGGCTCCAGAACGCGGCGAGCCGGTCGGGGTCGGCGGCGTCGATGACCAGCTCACTGATGCGGCATGCCATGCCCGTCAGTGTACGTAGGCAACCCGAGACGCGCCGTTCAGCCGACGTTGGCGAGCAGCCGGGTGCGGGACCGACGGGATTCGAACCCGCGGGGCCGACGGCCAGGTCCGGCGATCGGCCGCTAGTCCCGGCCACCAGGGACCTCCGGTGTCCGGGATCGCGATGAGCCGCTCTGCCACAGCCCCGCACCCTGAGGGACCGCGCAGTCCCGCTGAGTTGGAGTGTAGCGGTGCGACCGACCAGGTCGGCCGCTGAAACGATCGTCCTCAGCCGGGGCTGCTCTACCGTTGGTGGGATGCGCAATCTCGCAGCGGGCCTCGCGGCCTTCGCCGCCGTGCTGCTCGTCGCCCCGGTCCCGGCGCGCGCCGCCGCCGCGGCGCCGTGCATCGCGAAGTCCGGGAGCGATGCCACCGAGACTCGTGAGGACAGTTCGGTCGACGAGGGCGAGATCCGGTGGACCGCGAGTACGAAGTACAAGGCCGAGTACCAGCACGCGAACGGGGCGTGGTCGTACTCCGGCGCGAAGATCAGGATCGCGCCGGATTCGGCGACGACCGTCAACGACCTGAACTACGAGGACTTCTCCGACGCGAAGAACGCGGCGGCCGGGGTGTGGTCGCGCCATCCCGGCCCGGCGGCGACGGACCTGATCCGCTTCAACAGGGCGCGGATGGACACCTTCGACCCGGCCACCCGCCGGATGGTCGCCGCCCACGAACTCGGGCACGCGCTCGGGCTGTGCCACAAGTCGGGCAGCGGCAAGAGCGCCGTGCGGTCCGTGATGTGGCCGGAGGTCGCCCGGTACCCCGACGTGCCGACCGATGTCGACAAGGCCAACTACAAGAAGCTGTGGGGCTGATCATGAGCGTGAAGGTGTGGGTCGGCGGGTGCCTCGCCGCCGGCGTTGCCGCCGCCGGTGCGGCCTGGTTCACCGTCGCCGCCCAGGAGGCCGAGACCGTGCACGCGGTGTGCGGCCCCGACCTGGGCCGGGACGACGTCGTCGCGGCGAGGTCCAAGGGCGTGGCCGTCGTGGAGGCGGTCGAGAACACCCGGTACCGGGAGGACGGCGGGAGCGCCTACCTGACGACCCGGGTGAAGACCCTGGCGACTCTCAAAGGGGAGTTCGGAGAGGTCCTGGAGGTCACACAGGGCGTGAAGAACGGCGGCGCCCCGGGCCGTTACGCCACAGAAGACCCGGACCGCTACACGGTGCTGGAGCCCGGCCGCCAGTACGTCATCGCGGTCCAGTCGGGATCGACGACGGACACCGCGGGCAGTGAGGCGTGGGCGTGGTACTCCGAGCCGGCGCAGCGGGGCATCGCCGGGGAACGGGACCACTGGAAGCGGGCCCTGGCCACGACACCCGACACCGGCGCGAACAGCGGCTGCGAGGACGTGCACGCGGGCTGATTCCCGGCGGGGGAGGGCAGCCCGGAAGGTGATCGGGCGAATCGACGTCAGTCGGAGGGCTGCCCCCGTGCGAGGCATGGATCCTGACCGGCCGCCGGCAATCCGCACGAAGGTACAGCGCCCGGTGACCAGGACAGCCGTACCGGTCGTGCGGCGCCGCCCCGTCGCTCGACTGTCCGAGCACCATGCGACGATCAGACCCCACCCGGCGGCCGCAGTATGACCGACCGGCTGCCGGTTGCGAATCCACCCTTCGAGCAAGGAGCGCCACGCGCATGTCCATACCCCCGCCACCGCCGCCGTCCCCTCAGCCCTACGGCCAGCCCTATGGGCAGCCGTACGGGCAGCCGGGACAGCCCGGGCCGCCCGGGCCGCACGCCGGGCCGCATGGCTGGTATGCGCCGCCGCTGACGCCGCCGAAGACCAACGTGCTGGCCATCGTGGCGTTCGTCATGTCGATCGTCTGCGCGCTGCCACTGGTCCCGCTGATTCTGGGCATCATCGCCCTCTCCCAGATCCGCAGCCGTGGCGAGAAGGGCAAGGGCTTTGCCATCGCGGCGATCGCCATCCACGGCGCGACCATCGCGTTCTACGCCATCCTGCTGATCCTCGGCCTGTCCGGAGCTCTGGACGACGGCCCGGCGCCGAAGCGTGACACCAGCGGCCAGGTCACCGGCTCGGGCTCCAGCAAGGTCAACGACATCCGCAAGGGGGACTGCTTCAAGACGGGCGGCGACCTCGCGGAGTACCAGGACAAGGAGGACGGCCAGGCCGCCCTCTCGGTACGCGTCGTGCCCTGCGAGCAGCCTCACGAGGGGGAGGCGTACGCCGTCTTCAACCTGGAGGGCGGCCCGTACCCCGGCTCGGCGAAGGTCGTCTCGATGGCCGAGGAGAAGTGCGGCGGCACGCTGCTCACCGACTACGTGGGCAACGACGCCAAGCTCTCGGAGAAGCTGGAGGTGTACTACTACTTCCCGCAGTCCGCCACCTGGACGCTCGGCGACCGCAAGGTCACCTGCTTCATCGGCGACGCCAGCGGCGCGAGCACCGGCTCGGTCCGCGCCCAGCATTCCTGAACCGTGATCGCAGGTCGGACGTCGTCATGCCGGTCCGTCTGATGGCGCCGATGTCCGCGGTGGCCCGCCGCCCCTGAACGCATGGGCAGCAGCGCAGCACGCCGATCGTGGCCGGGGTTCCCGCGACAACCGTCGCGGGAACCCCCTCGCGCGCTGTGCGGAGCCGACCTGGCCTTCGCCGTGCCGAGAGCCGGGCGAGCCTGCCCTGCTGCTCGGCGTGAAGGCGGTGCCGGGCGGCCCTGTCAGTGGGGGAACAGCGGCGATGCGGCGGCTTCCGAGCTGCTGTTCCAGTAGGTCACGCGGGCCTTGTCGTCCACGTAGACGCCGCCCTTCGGCATCTCCAGGAGTACGCCCTCACCCGTGTTGTTGTCGGGCCTCTGACCGTGCGGCGCGAGGGCCATGTTCTTCACGAGGGTGCTGACGTCCTTGTTGCTCTGGCGCAGGAGCAGACCCGCGTAGGCCACCTTGCCGGGGGCGAGGGTCACCTCCGTCTGCGGCTTGGAGTTCTCGAAGACCCCCACGAGCCGGCCGTGGCCGTCGTTCAGCCGGAGTACGGGATAGGTCCGCAGCTTGCACGGCTTGGTGCTGGTGTTGGTGACGGTCAACAGGAGCTTCGAGTCGTCCTTGGCGGGTGGCACGGCCCACTCCACCTTGACTTCGGTGGAGTCGTCGGGGCAGTTGCCGTCGATGCCCGTGGGGTCGCCCTCGGCCTCGCCCGGACGGCCCGGCGCGGGGGAGGACGCGGAGGGCTTGGCGGAGGACGGCGCGGAGGCCGAGGGGACGACCGGCGCGGACGCGGAGACGGAAGGCGACGCGGAAGTGGAGGGGGAGGACTTCGGCGGCGGGGTGGCGCCGGCCTTGTCGTCGCCGGGCTCGCAGGCCGTGGCGGCCAGGAGCGCGGCGGTGGCGAGGCCGAGGGCGCCGAGCGTCCGGGCGTGGGTGGTCTTGCGGGATGTGCGCATCATGAGCCCCCGTGGCTGCCGGCGTACTGGATTGGCCTGGACAGGATGCCCACCCTGACCTGCGGATTCACGTCGCCTCGGGGCACCGTTACAGCTCTCGTATGTGGCGGTAACGGTTCCGTCGTAACGGCGGGGTCGGGCCCTGACACCGACGCGCATGCTGCGGGGGTCGGCGTGCGGACCGGCCAGTAC
>NZ_JBHWBP010000136.1:0-18963 GCF_042735575.1 Streptomyces sp. NPDC059564
CGGGCAACCGCGCCTCGGCCCTCCGCTTTTATGGGGGAGGGCCTCTTCTGTGCGTACCCCCGACCGGATTCGAACCGGCGCTACCGCCTTGAGAGGGCGGCGTGCTAGGCCGCTACACAACGGGGGCTAGCTGTTACTGCGGTACTACGCTGGGCTACCAGGACTCGAACCTAGAATAAGGGAACCAGAAACCCTCGTGTTGCCAATTACACTATAGCCCAAAGGTCTAGACCAGCTAGACACCGTACCCCCGACCGGATTCGAACCGGCGCTACCGCCTTGAGAGGGCGGCGTGCTAGGCCGCTACACAACGGGGGCCCTAGCGATCCTGCATCAAGACGTCCGGGAGCTACCCAAATGGAGATCTTGCGGGAAGGATCTGTACCCCCGACCGGATTCGAACCGGCGCTACCGCCTTGAGAGGGCGGCGTGCTAGGCCGCTACACAACGGGGGCAAAGCACTGCGTTACTTCTGCACTGCGCTGGGCTACCAGGACTCGAACCTAGAATAAGGGAACCAGAAACCCTCGTGTTGCCAATTACACTATAGCCCACCGAACTTCAACCCCTTGAGGGGCTTTCGTTTGGTTAGCGCCTCCGTGTCCGGCCTTTCGGCCCGCTCCGGCGGCGCAGAAAGAACATTACCGGATGCCTGACCGTGCTCCAAAACGGGTATCTGCGGCCAGCAGCTCCGGCAGCCGGTCGAGTCCGGCGATCCGGTGCACACCGGCCGGTCCCGGTCCGCGGCCGCCGTCGCGGTCGAGCCAGACCGCCTCCAGCCCCGCGTCACGGGCGCCGCGGGCGTCGATCTCCGGCTGGTCTCCGACGTACGCCACCTCGCCCGGGGGCAGCCCGAGCGCCTCGCAGGCGGCGAGGAAGGCGGCGGCGTCGGGCTTGCTGACGCCCAGTTCGGCGGCGCAGACCAGCACTTCGAAGCGGTCGCGCAGCCCGAGGTGACGCAGTTTGGGGTCCTGGTTGACGGTGGAGGAGTTGGAGAGCACGCCGTGCCGGTAGCCGTCGGCCAGGGCGTCCAGGGCGGGCACGACGTCCGGGAAGACGACCCAGGCGGCCTTGTAGTGCTCGACGTAGCGCTCGAACCAGGCGTCGGCCTGCTCCGCGCTCATCGCCGGCGCGTCGAGGAAGTCCCGTACCCGGTCCTGGCGCTGGCCCCGGAAGGTGGCCTCGCCGGCGGCGAAGCGGGCCCAGTGCAGCTCCGTGAACCGCCGCCACAGGGCCAGGGCCTCGGCCGGGGACCCGTAGCGCTCGCCGATGCCCTCGTCGGAGAGGTGCCGGGCGAGCCCCGCCGAGTCGGCACCCGTGTAGTCGAACAGGGTGTCGTCGATGTCCCACAGCACGGCGCGGATCGGCATACGGGCGAGCCTACGCCGGGTCGTCCCCGGGCGTGGGCACGACGAAGAAGTCGGTCACGAAACAGGTGACCCCGCCGTCCGCGTCCCGTCCGACCCAGGTCGGGTAGTGGCCGTCGCCCCAGCCGGAGCCGAAGGCCACGAGGTTGTGACCGTTCTCACCCGTGACCAGGTGCGGGCCGGGGCCGTGGCCCGCCTCCTCGAAGGCGTCCCAGAGGGGGCCCTCGTCGCCCTCGCACTCCGGGAAGGACTCGTCGGCGGCCACGTCGTAGAAGCAGCCGGTGCCCGCGTCCACCCCGTAGCCGAAGAACTCGTCCTCGCCGAGCGAGGAGGCGTCCTGGCCCGCGCGCAGGGCCGGCTCCCAGGTGACCGTCGCCGTGTCGCGGATCACCAGGCGGGCGGCGGCCGTACGCCGGTGCGGCGGGCCGCCGAGGTCCTCGCCGGGGTCGGTGAGGGTGGCTATCGCCGTCTCCGCGCGGTAGCGGCCGGGGGCCACGCGGGCGGTGAAGGGCTCGGCCTCTCCCCCGCCGAGGCCGATGAAGGGGTCGCAGGCGGTCACCTGGCCGCTGGGGAGCCACAACTCTCCGGCGAAGGCCACCGCGAGGGTGCCGGTCCGCCCGCTCTCGTAGGAGAAGGAGTGGCCCGGGGTGAAGTACCGGTCGAAGTCGGGGGCGGTCATCGGCATGGTGCGGCCTTCCACGGAGTGCGTGATCAACTGCAGGCACCCTAGGGCCCCGCACCGACAACGCGGCAACGCCGAACGGGGCGGCAGCCGGATCGGCTGCCGCCCCGTCGGGGAGTGCGGGTCAGGCGGCGAGCTTGGCCAGCGTCGCGTCGATGCGCGCCAGCGAGCGCTCCTTGCCCAGGATCTCCAGGGACTCGAAGAGCGGCAGGCCGACCGTGCGGCCGGTGACGGCCACGCGGACCGGGGCCTGCGCCTTGCCGAGCTTGAGGCCGTGGGCCTCGCCGGCGGTCAGGACGGCCTGCTTGAGCGACTCGGGGTCGCTCCAGTCGGCCGCGTCCAGGTTGGCGCGGGCGGTGGTCAGCAGGGCCGCGGGCTCGCCCTTCATGGCCTTGTCCCAGGACGCCTGGTCCTCGACCGGGTCCTTCAGGAAGAGGAAGTCGACGTTCGCGGTGATGTCCGACAGGACGGTCACGCGGGTCTGGGCGTGCGGCGCGATGCGCGCCCAGGCCTCGGCGTCGAAGTCCTCCGGCGCCCAGTTGGCGTGCGGGGCCGCGAGCCAGGGCGCGCAGGCGTCCGCGAAGGCCTTCGGGTCCAGGCGGCGGATGTGGTCGGCGTTGATCGCCTCGGCCTTCTTGAGGTCGAAGCGGGCCGGGTTGGCGTTGACGTCCGGGATGTCGAACTTCGCCACCATCTCCTCGATCGAGAAGATGTCCTGGTCCTTGGAGAAGGACCAGCCGAGGAGCGAGAGGTAGTTCAGCAGGCCCTCGGGGAGGAAGCCGCGCTCGCGGTAGAGGTTGAGCGAGGACTCCGGGTCGCGCTTGGAGAGCTTCTTGTTGCCCTCGCCCATGACGTACGGCAGGTGGCCGAACGCGGGGACGCCCTTGGCGACGCCGAGCTCCATCAGCGCCTTGTAGAGCGCGATCTGGCGCGGGGTGGAGGACAGCAGGTCCTCGCCGCGCAGCACGTGCGTGATCTCCATCAGCGCGTCGTCGACCGGGTTGACGAGCGTGTAGAGCGGGGCGCCGTTCGCGCGGACGATGCCGAAGTCCGGCACGTTCTCCGGGGTGAAGGAGAGCTCGCCGCGGACCAGGTCCGTGAAGGTGATCGTCTCGTCGGGCATCCGGAAGCGGACGATCGAGGTGCGGCCCTCGGCCTCGTACGCGGCCTTCTGCTCGGCGCTCAGGTCGCGGCAGTGGCCGTCGTAGCCGGAGGGCTTGCCGGCCGCGCGCGCGGCGTCGCGGCGCTGGTCGAGCTCCTCGGTGGTGCAGTAGCAGTGGTAGGCGTAGCCGCCGTCCTGGAGCCTCTGCGCGACGTCCGCGTAGATGTCCATGCGCTGGGACTGGCGGTACGGGGCGTGCGGGCCGCCCACCTCGGGACCCTCGTCCCAGGTGAAGCCGAGCCAGCGCAGCGAGTCGAGCAGCTGGACGTACGACTCCTCGGAGTCGCGCGCCGCGTCGGTGTCCTCGATGCGGAAGACGAACGTACCGCCGTGGTGGCGGGCGAACGCCCAGTTGAAGAGAGCCGTCCGGACCAGGCCCACGTGGGGGTTGCCAGTCGGGGAGGGACAGAAACGGACGCGGACGGGTGCGTTAGCCACGCTTGATCACCTTGTTGGTGAGAGTGCCGATGCCTTCGATGGTGACGGCGACCTCGTCGCCGACGTTGAGGGGGCCGACTCCGGCCGGGGTCCCCGTGAGGATGACGTCGCCCGGGAGCAGGGTCATGGCCTCGCTGATGTGCACGATCAGGTCCTCGACGGAGCGGACCATGTCGCTGGTGCGGCCGAGCTGGCGCTGTTCGCCGTTCACGGTGCACTGGATGGTCAGGTCGCTCGGGTCGAGGTCGGTCTCGATCCAGGGGCCGAGGGGGCAGGCGCTGTCGAAGCCCTTGGCCCGGGCCCACTGCTTCTCCCGCTGCTGGACGTCGCGGGCGGTGACGTCGTTGGCGCAGGTGTAGCCGAGGATCACGTCCTTGACGCGCTCCTTCGGGACCTCGCGGCACATGCGTCCGATGACCACGGCCAGCTCGGCCTCGTGGTGGACGTCCTGGGAGAAGGAGGGGTACGTGATCGGGTCGCCCGAGCCGACCACCGAGGTGGAGGGCTTGAAGAACGTGATCGGGGCGTCCGGGACCTCGTTGCCGAGCTCCGCCGCGTGCTCCGCGTAGTTGCGGCCCACGGCCACGACCTTGTTCGGGAGCACGGGCGGCAGCAGCCGGACCTTGCTCAGCGGGACCTTCGTGCCCGAGAGCTCGAAGTCCGCGAAGGGGATGCCCTTGATGATGTCGAGGACGAGCTCCGACTCGGCGCCGGGGGCGGCGTCGCCCTCGACCGCGCCGAAGGCTACGTTTCCGTCGATCGAGAACCTGGCGATGCGCACGTGTTGCGTCTGCCCCTCTGTATTTCCGCTGGCTGGAGTCTGCGGACTCCAGGCTAACGCGGTGGGCGGCGGCGCTCCGCGTCCCTGCGCGGTGCCGCTACTGCGCGGCGGCGGCGACCGGGGCGTCCATCAGGACGGTGCGGCGGGGGTTCGCGGTCTGGGCCGGCAGCTCGACGGAGTGCTCCGGGGTCGCCGGTGCCGCCTGCAGTTCCTCGGCGTCCTTGAGGTGCACGAGGGTGGTGCGGCGGGGGTTGGCTATGTTGCGGAACATCATCGTCGTCTTCATCGGAGTTTCGGGCCCTCGGCTCGCTCGTGGGGTGACGGTTGTCTGATGCGCCGGGTGTGGCGCCAACCCTTTAAAGGGCAAGGCTAAACATCTGAATCCCCGGCTGAACCGGGAAGTAATGGCCATGGCCGTGTGAGTTTGCTCACCAATGCCGGGGCATTCCGGGCATAATGGTCAGTCAATTCCATGCACCGAAACGGACATTGCGCCACTGAATGAGCCATTCCGCTCCTGATCATCAGGACTGGGACACCTTGCCAGGCGCAAGCTTTGATTGGCGTAAGTCCGATTCATCCCGATAGTGGTTCCACATCGCGTAGCCCTTCCATCACAAGCCGTGACGGGCTCGCCGGGGCGACACGCGCACCTTGTTGGAGATCCCCCACTGTGCTGGAATTCGCGGGACCGCCGCGGGAATCAGCCGGCGCGCAGGTGGCGCGAGACAGCGCCGAGCGCGGTGGCAAGGAGAGGGAGACGCGCCGGTCACCGACGACCACCATGGGGCCGTCAGTGCCCCACGACTCGACACCGTCCCGCCGGTCGCCCGGTGGGACGCCTGGTCCAGAGGTTGCGACGCTAGTGCAGGGACGATTCAAGAGGGATGGCAAGGGGTCTCCCCAGGCCCGCCAGGGCCGTGGGGAAGCTGCGGCGGAGCAGGAGCCGCGCGGCGGGACCGACCGTGGCGCCTCGCCCCAGCACGCCCAGAACCGCGGGCCGGCTGTCGAAGGAGCGGGCCCCGACACCTCCGCCTCGGCGAAGGCGAAGGGTCGCGGGAAGCCCGGCAAGGCGGTCAAGCCCGCCCGGACCAAGGGCAAGAGCGAGCTCGCCGAAACCGACACGGCGATACCGAAGCCCCCCGGGCCCGGTTCCCGTCTGGCCATGCAGAACTGGCGCATCAGCACGCGACTGGTGTCGCTGCTGACGCTGCCGGTCGTCGCCGCCACCACGCTCGGTGGCTTCCGCATCAACGACTCGCTGAACGACATCGCCCAGCTGGAGCACATGCAGCTGCTGACGACGATGACCCGGCAGGCCACCAACCTGGCCGCCATGCTCCAGGAGGAGCGGGACAAGTCGGCCGGTCCGATGTCGATCGCCAAGGACGGCAAGACCAACAGCCTCGTCCAGGGCGTCCGCGACCAGACCGACTCCGCCGCCCGGGCCTTCACTGCCGCGACCGACAAGGTCGACAACGCGCAGGACAAGGACGAGACCCTCAAGTCGATCCGCAACAACATCCTGCAGATCGGCCGCCAGCTCACCGGCATCGAGGACATCCGCAAGAAGGCGTACCAGAACGGCGCCCAGCAGACCGTCACCGAGTACAACGCGCTGATCGTCTCGCTGCTCTCGCTCTCGCAGGACATGGCCCAGGCCACCTCCAGCCCCGAGATGATCAAGCGTACCCGCGCCCTCGCGGCCTTCTCCTCGGCCAAGGAGTACGCCTCCATCCAGCGCGCGATCATCGCCGCCTCGCTCCCTGAGAGCGGTGACAAGCCGGGCAAGCTGGAGGAGAACGACCGCCTCTACGCGCTCTCCGCGCTCCGCGGCGAGAGCCAGCAGAAGAAGACCTTCGAACTCGTCTACCAGGGCAAGCCCGAGGAGCTCCTCGCGGCGCTCGGCGACGGCAACACGGAGATCGGCAGCGCCGACCACTACGCCCGCCGCGTGCTCAGCACCCAGGGGCAGTTCGGCAAGGAGAAGAACCGGTCCTGGATGGACTGGTACGACGCCGACGACACCAAGCTCCAGGCGATGAAGGTCATCGAGCTCACCCTGCTCGAGGACATGGAGCAGAAGGCCCGCGAGCTCAAGAACGAGTCGCAGCAGGACGCCATCATCAACGGTGCCCTGATCCTCCTCGTCCTCGGCGTCTCGCTCGTCGGCGCCTTCATCATGGCCCGGTCCATGATCCGCTCGCTGCGCCGCCTGCAGGACACCGCGACGCGCGTCGCCCAGGACCGTCTGCCCGAGCTCGTCAAGCAGCTCTCGGAGTCGGACCCGCAGGACGTCGACACCTCCGTGGAGTCCGTCGGTCTGCACACCCGCGACGAGATCGGCCAGGTGGCCGCGGCGTTCGACGACGTGCACCGCGAGGCCGTCCGCCTCGCCGCCGAGCAGGCCCTCCTGCGAGGCAACGTCAACGCGATGTTCACCAACCTCTCGCGCCGTTCGCAGGGCCTCATCCAGCGTCAGCTCTCGCTCATCTCCGAGCTGGAGTCGCGCGAGGCCGACCCGGACCAGCTGTCCTCGCTCTTCAAGCTCGACCACCTCGCGACCCGCATGCGCCGTAACGGCGAAAACCTCCTCGTCCTCGCGGGCGAGGAGCCGGGCCGCCGGTGGACCCGCCCCGTCCCGCTCGTCGACGTGCTCCGTGCCGCGGCGTCCGAGGTGGAGCAGTACGAGCGCATCGAACTCTCGTCGGTGCCCGGCACCGACGTCGCCGGCCGCGTCGTCAACGACCTCGTGCACCTGCTCGCCGAGCTGCTGGAGAACGCCACCTCGTTCTCCTCCCCGCAGACCAAGGTCAAGGTCACCGGTCACGCGCTGCCCGACGGGCGCGTGCTGGTCGAGATCCACGACACCGGCATCGGCCTCTCCCCCGAGGACCTCGCCGCGATCAACGAGCGGCTCGCGTCGCCGCCGACCGTGGACGTCTCCGTCTCCCGCCGCATGGGCCTGTTCGTGGTCGGCCGCCTGTCCCTGCGACACGGCATCCGCATCCAGCTGCGCCCCTCCGACTCGGGCGGTACGACGGCCCTCGTCATGCTGCCGGTGGACGTCGCCCAGGGCGGCAAGAAGCCGGGTCCGGTGCCGGGCCAGGGCGGTCCGGGTGCGCCTTCGGGCGGTCAGGGCGGTCAGGGTGCTCCCGGTGGGCAGGCTTCCGTGGCCGGCGCTCCGGCCCGTCCTCCCGTGGGCGCCGGCCAGCAGCGCGGTCAGGTCTCCGGCGGCGCCCAGCGTGCCGCCCTGCCGGGGCGTGACGGCGCGCCGGGCCAGCAGCGTCCGCAGCAGGGCGGCCCGGGGCAGCGTCCCCAGGGCGGTCCCGGCGGGGCGACGGGGCAGGCGCAGGGCCAGGGTGCCTTCGGCGGCGGTGCTCCGCTGCCCGCCCGCGGCCAGGGCGGTCCCACGGGCGGCCAGGGCGGCCTCCTCGGTGGCGGCCCGCAGTCCCGGCCGGCCGGGATGCCTCCGGCGTCCGGTCCCGGCGGGTTCCCGCAGGGCAACGGCTTCGAGCGGCCGCAGCAGCCGGGTCAGCCGCAGCCGGGTCAGTACGGCCAGCAGGGCCAGCCGGGGCAGCAGTCGCAGCCCCAGCAGGCCCAGCAGCAGTCCGCCCCGCAGCAGTCCGCCCCGCAGGCCCCGGTCCAGCGCCGGCGCCCGCAGCTGCCGCCGCGCGACGGCGGCGCCCGCCCGGCGCTCCCGGCCACGGGCACCTCCCCCGCCGGGCTCCCGCAGGCCACGAGCTGGGGTGCGGGCCAGGGCGGTCACGAGGTCCCGCGCGGCCACGACGAGCTGTCGGGCCCCGGCTCCACGGCCGAGTTCGCCCGTCCGGACTTCAACGCCCCGCCCCCGCAGGCCACCGGCCCGAACCCGGCCAACAGCACGACCGGCCAGTTCGAGCGCCCGCAGCTGGGCGGCCCGGCGGACCCGTCCGCCACCGGCCAGTTCGAGCGCCCGCAGCTGGGCGGCCCGCTGGACCCCGCTTCGACCGGCCAGTTCGCCCGCCCGGGCGGCCCCGGTGTCGGCGGCTACGGCGAGCAGCAGCGGCCCCAGGGCCAGCAGCAGGGCGGTTACGCCCCGGCCCAGCGCCCCGAGGCTCCTCGGCTGCCGCAGGCGCACCAGCCGGAGGCCCTGCCGCCGGCCCCGTCGCACGGCACCGGCGAGGTCCGCAGCCCGATCTTCGACTCGCTGGAGTCGAACTGGTTCCACCAGGAGGCGCAGCAGTCCTCCGGTCAGGCACCGGCCGTACCCCAGCAGCCCCAGCAGTCCGCCCCGCAGCAGTCCGCCACCCCGGCGGCTCCGCAGCAGCAGCTGCCGCAGCGCGGCCAGGAGCTCGCGGCCGAGCCCGCCACGGCGGTCACCGGCAGCACGCCGACGGTCAGCTGGCGCTCCTCCCCCAACGACGAGCTGGGGCGGCAGGCCGAGCGCGTGCGCCAGCCCGCCGCCGGCGGCATCACCACCTCGGGGCTCCCCCGCCGGGTGCCGCGGGCGAACCTCGTGGCAGGGACCGCGCAGCAGCAGGCCGAGGCCCAGGCGGGCCCGCAGGTATCGCGCGCCCCGGACGACGTCCGCGGCCGTCTCACCAACCTCCGACGCGGTATCCAGCAGGGGCGACAGGCCGGCACCACCGGCCCCGCGACCGGCAGTTACCACATCGACCCCACTTACCAGCAGGAGCGATAGTTGAGTTCGATGAGCCAGGCGGCACAGAACCTGAACTGGTTGATCACCAACTTCGTGGACAACACCCCAGGGGTGTCCCACACCGTGGTGGTCTCCGCCGACGGACTCCTTCTGGCCATGTCCGAAGGGTTCCCCCGTGACCGGGCCGATCAGCTGGCGGCCGTGGCCTCCGGTCTGACCTCACTGACCGCCGGGGCCTCCCGGATCTTCGAGGGCGGCGCCGTCAACCAGACCGTGGTGGAGATGGACCGGGGATTCCTCTTCCTCATGTCCGTCTCCGACGGATCCTCCCTCGCCGTGCTCGCACACCCCGAATGCGACATCGGCCTCGTCGGCTACGAGATGGCCCTCCTCGTGGACCGTGCCGGCAGCGTCCTCACCCCGGACCTGCGCGCGGAACTGCAGGGAAGCCTGCTCATCTGACTCGCCACCCCCCGGCCGGACGGTACTTCCGGCCGGGGGCCCGGGACCCCGCACCCGGAACCCAGTACCCCCGCCAGGCCGTCATCACGTCCCCCCCACCGGCCGCCCCGTCAGACGGCACGCTGACCACTGCTGTCCAGCCCGGAGGATCAATGACCCCGCCCCCCGCCTACCCCGATGCGTACGGAGATGCGTACTCGGAAGGCGACCAGCCGCTGGTGCGTCCGTACGCGATGACCGGCGGCCGTACCCGGCCGCGCTACCAGCTCGCCATAGAGGCGCTGGTCAGCACCACGGCCGATCCGATGCACCTGTCCACACTCCTGCCGGAGCACCAGCGCATCTGCACCTTGTGCCGTGAGGTGAAGTCGGTCGCGGAGGTCTCCGCACTTCTGTCGATGCCGCTCGGTGTCGCCCGGATCCTCGTCGCCGACCTGGCGGAGGCCGGAATGGTGGCCATCCACCAGCCGGGCAATGGAGAGGCCGGCGGAACGCCGGATGTAACGCTGCTCGAGAGGGTTCTCAGTGGACTTCGCAAGCTCTGACGGCGGAGCGGCTCCTCGCTCCACCACCTCCGCGAAGATCGTGGTGGCGGGCGGCTTCGGCGTGGGCAAGACCACGTTCGTCGGCGCGGTCTCCGAGATCAACCCGCTGCGGACCGAGGCCGTCATGACGTCCGCGAGCGCGGGCATCGACGACCTCACCCACACCGGTGACAAGACGACCACCACGGTCGCCATGGACTTCGGCCGCATCACCCTGGACCAGGACCTGATCCTGTACCTCTTCGGTACGCCCGGTCAGGACCGCTTCTGGTTCATGTGGGACGACCTGGTCCGCGGCGCCATCGGCGCCATCGTGCTGGTCGACACCCGGCGTCTCGCGGACTGCTTCCCCGCCGTGGACTACTTCGAGAACAGCGGCCTGCCGTTCGTCGTGGCGCTCAACGGTTTCGAGGGACACCAGCCGTACACGCCGGAGGAGGTCCGCGAGGCCCTCCAGATCGGACCCGACGCTCCGATCATCACCACCGACGCCCGCCACCGCGCGGACGCCAAGAGCGCGCTCATCACGCTCGTCGAGCACGCGCTGATGGCGCGGCTCAAGTAGCACGGCTTCCGCGTGAACGCGCCGGGGCGGGCTGTGTCATCGGACACGGCCCGCCTCTGTCGTTCATAACGTTTCGACAGAGAATTGAGGCGAGTTGGGCACAGCGTGCGTTCGGCCGGTGCCGCAGCGCGCACAACTGGCCCTATTTTTGCCGCCGCTCGCTCTTTATGTCCGGTTTATGTGGGTCATATGGCTCCGTGAATGGCCGGTTTCAACTGTTTGGAACACGGCCGTTGGCCATGCTGGAATTCAACGAACTAGCTAGTAGCACCGCCGAGAGGTTGTTGGTCGAGTGAGGCGAAGCATCGCAAGCCCCGCGGATGAACCCGCGCGCGGCAACTTCACCCCGCCGCCGAGAGCGGCCGCGTCGCCCGTCGACGTGCCCGTGGAGGCGCCCGCGAGCGGCGGCAGCACCAGCAAGCTCTCGCCGCGCAACTGGCGCGTGCCGACCCGTCTGAACGCCATCCTCCTCGTACCCGTCCTCGTCGGACTGGTCATGGGCGGCTTCCAGGTGAAGGGTTCGGTCGACAGCTGGAACGAGGCCAAGGACGCCGAGAAGACCGCCCGGATCGTCCAGGCCGCGGCCGAATACGGCCAGGCCCTCCTCAACGAGCGCGACCTGACGGCCGAACCGCTCCTCAAGGGCGACCGCACCAACGAAGCCGTGACGAAGGCCTACGCGGCCACCGACTCGGCCAAGGCCAAGTTCGCCGAGGCCGTCAAGAGCCTGCCGGAGAACCAGGGTCTGGAGCGCCGCCTGAAGCTCTTCCGCCAGGAGGAGCCCAAGCTGGAGCAGGTCCGCAAGACGGCCTACGCCGTTCCGGAGACCCCGAAGAAGAACCTCCCCGCCGCGGCCGGCCCCATCCCGACCGAAGAGGGGTACGTGCTGGTCCAGCACTACCTCATGCAGTTCTCCAACGAACTGGGCCTCGGCACCGGAAACGTCACCAGCTACGGCCGCATGGTCTACGCGGTCGAGCTGGCCAAGGCCGCGAACTCGCTCCAGCGCTCCGTCGGCACGCACCTGCTGGTGCGCCCGAGCGAGGACGAGAACGTCCGCAAGGCCCAGCTCGTCGCCTTCTCCTCCTACGCCTACCTCGAAGAGATAGCCATCGGCGAGTACGTCGCCGCCGGCACCGACGAGGACACCAACCGGCTCAAGGAGGTCATGGGCAAGAAGTCCCAGGAGGGGGCCGCCAAGCTCGCGGCGGCCAAGACGGCCGCCGAGCAGTCCGGCAGCACCACCTTCAAGGCCCCGCCCGTGGTCAACGGCTCCGCGCTCACCGGCATGACCGAGGCGATAGCCAGCGGCGAGAAGCCCGCCAAGCTCGCCCTGAACGGCACCACCGCCCCGGCCTGGCAGGCCGCCGCCACCGCGAAGTTCGACGGCTACGCCGAGATCGAGAAGGACCTCCTCGCCAAGGCCGTCGAGGACGCCGTCGCGGTGTCCGACAAGTCCCGCGGCGACGCCATCCTGACCGGCGCCATCGTGGTCGTGGCCCTGCTCGCCGCGTTCATCCTGGCCGGCATGATGGCCCGCCAGATGAGCCGCGCGATGCGCCGGCTGCGCTCCGCCGCCTTCGACGTCGCCGAGCAGCGCCTGCCGATGCTCGTCGACCAGCTCTCGCGCACCGACCCGGGCAAGGTCGACACCCGTGTCGCGCCGATCCCGATCAATTCCCAGGACGAGATCGGCGAGGTCGCCCGCGCCTTCGACCAGGTCCACCGGGAAGCGGTCCGGCTCGCCGCCGAGCAGGCGCTCCTGCGAGGGAACGTCAACGCGATCTTCACGAACCTCTCCATGCGCAACCAGTCGCTGATCGAGGGCCAGTTGACCCTCATCACCGACCTGGAGAACAACGAGGCGGACCCGGACCAGCTGGAGAACCTCTTCCGCCTGGACCACCTCGCCACCCGTATGCGCCGCAACGGCGAGAACCTCCTCATCCTCGCGGGTGAGAACCCGGGCCGCCGCTGGGACCAGCCGGTCCCCCTCGTCGACGTGCTGCGCGCCGCCTCCTCCGAGGTGGAGCAGTACGAGCGCATCGAGCTCTCGGGCGTCTCCGAGGCCGAGATCCACGGCCAGGCCGTGACCGACCTCGTGCACCTGCTCGCCGAGCTGCTGGAGAACGCCACCACGTTCTCCTCCCCGCAGACCAAGGTCCGCGTCAACGCCACCCGTCTGCCCGACGGCCGCGTGATGGTCGAGATCCACGACAAGGGCATCGGCCTCACCGCCGAGGACTTCGCGGACATCAACCACAAGCTGGCCAACCCGCCGACCGTGGACGCCGCGATCTCGCAGCGCATGGGTCTGTTCGTGGTCGGCCGACTGGCGGACCGCCACAGCATCCGCGTCCAGCTGCGCCCCTCGGGCGAGGCCGCGGGCACCACCTCGCTGGTGATGCTCCCCGACGCCATCACCCACGGTGGCGGTGGCGAGGGCATACCGGACGACGACTTCACGGTCTCCTCGATCATTCCGCAGCAGCAGATCCAGCAGGCCGCCCCGCTGCGGACGGCCGCCGAGCTCGGCTTCGACGACTCGCGCTACGACGCCCAGGGCGGGCAGGGCGCCGGTGAGCCGCCGCTCGACCCGGTCGTGCGGTCGCTGGGCCGCGAGGAGCGCCGGGCCCAGCTGGAGGCGCAGCTCGGCTTCCCGCAGGAGCAGCCCGGCCAGGAGTATCCGGAACCCCAGCCGGAGCACGGGTACCAGCCGTACCAGGGCTACGAGCAGCAGTCGGGGCCCGGTTACGAACCCTCGTACGAGAACGCCCCGCAGCAGCAGGCCTACGAGCCGTACCCGGAGCAGGGTTATTCCTATACGGAAGACGGCTACCCGGAACAGCAGCAGCCCGTTCAGGCGTACGACGGCGGTTACGAGGAGCAGTCCCCGCAGGCAGAATGGCCCGAGCAGAACACTTTCCCGGGCTCCTACCAGCAGGACTACGGGACCGAATCGGAATCCCCGGTCGCTCCCGAACCGGCCCGGGAACGCGTAGGCTTCGACCGTCCGGGCGCCGCTGCCGACACCGGTCACAAGATGACCGGAGCGGGCCTGCCGCGACGCGGCAGCCAGCAGCAGTGGCAGCCGGCGCAGCAGGAAGCGGAGTCCTCAGGATCTCTCTTCGAGCAGCGGCCGCAGCGTCAGCAGCAGCCCGCTGAGGCGGAGCGGGCGCCGGAGGAAGCAGAAGGCACAGCGGCCTGGCGTTCGCGCAACGACGAGCGCTGGCAGCAGGCCGGCAAGCTCCGTGAGCCGAAGGCGGGCGGGGTCACCCCGTCCGGTCTCCCTCGGCGGGTGCCCAAGGCCAACCTGGTCGAGGGCGCTGCGGAGACGACCCCGCAGGGCGGCCCCCAGGTCTCCCGCGCACCGGAGGACGTCCGTGGCAGGTTGAGCAACCTGCGACGCGGTGTCCAGCAGGGACGCAGCGCGGGTTCCGAGCAGTCAAGTAACAGCTATGACCAGGAGCGTTAGTGTGAGCCCGATGAGCCAGGCGGCACAGAACCTGAACTGGTTGATCACCAATTTCGTGGACAACACCCCAGGGGTGTCGCACACGGTGGTGGTCTCCGCCGACGGCCTTCTTCTGGCGATGTCCGACGGATTCCCGCGCGACCGCGCCGATCAGCTGGCGGCCGTGGCCTCCGGTCTGACGTCGCTGACCGCCGGAGCCTCCCGCATCTTCGAGGGTGGCGCCGTCAACCAGACCGTGGTGGAGATGGACCGGGGATTCCTTTTCCTCATGTCCGTCTCCGACGGATCCTCGCTCGCGGTGCTCGCGCACCCCGAGTGCGACATCGGCCTCGTGGGCTACGAGATGGCCCTCCTCGTGGACCGTGCCGGCAGCGTCCTCACCCCGGACCTGCGCGCGGAACTGCAGGGAAGCCTTCTCAACTAACAGACAGGCCGTGTGTTTCGCGTCATCGCACCGTAGGGTGCGGTGGCGCGGTTCCACAGGGAGTACTGCGTTCTTGGAGTCGGAGGAGGAGACGTGACAACACCCGGAGGACATCCTTATGGCGGCGCGCAGCAGCCGCAGGGTGGGCACGACCAGAACCGCTTCAACTTCCCCTCTGCTCCCAGCCGGCCGATGCCGGAGCAGCACAATCCTTACCAGCAGCAGCCGTACGGTCAGCCCCAGCAGCCCCAGCACCACCAGATGCCTCCGCAGCAGCCTCCGCGCGCCGCGCGGCAGCCGGCGCCGAAGGCCCACAACCCGCTGGTGCGTCCGTACGCGATGACCGGCGGCCGTACGCGGCCGCGTTACCAGCTCGCCATCGAGGCGCTGGTCAGTACCACGGCCGATCCCGCGCGTCTGCAAGGGCAGTTGCCCGAGCACCAGCGCATCTGCCGTCTGTGCCAGGAGATCAAATCCGTCGCGGAGATCTCGGCACTTCTCTCCATTCCTCTTGGTGTCGCCCGCATCCTCGTCGCCGACCTGGCGGAGGCGGGCCTTGTCGCCATTCACCAGCCCGGCGGCGACGAGTCTGCCGGCGGCCAGCCAGATGTGACACTGCTCGAAAGGGTGCTCAGTGGACTTCGCAAGCTCTAACGGCGGAGCGGCTCGCTCCACCACCTCCGCGAAGATCGTGGTGGCGGGCGGCTTCGGCGTGGGCAAGACCACGTTCGTCGGCGCGGTCTCCGAGATCAACCCGCTGCGCACCGAAGCCGTGATGACCAGTGCCTCGGCCGGCATCGACGACCTCACCCACACCGGTGACAAGACGACCACCACGGTCGCCATGGACTTCGGCCGCATCACGCTGGACCAGGACCTGATCCTGTACCTCTTCGGTACGCCCGGTCAGGACCGCTTCTGGTTCATGTGGGACGACCTGGTCCGCGGCGCCATCGGTGCCGTGGTCCTCGTCGACACGCGGCGTCTCGCGGACTGCTTCCCGGCCGTGGACTACTTCGAGAACAGCGGCCTGCCGTTCGTGATCGCCCTGAACGGCTTCGACGGCCACCAGCCGTACACGCCGGAGGAGGTCCGCGAGGCCCTCCAGATCGGACCCGACGCTCCGATCATCACCACCGACGCCCGCCACCGCGGGGACGCCAAGAGCGCGCTCATCACCCTGGTCGAGCACGCCCTGATGGCCCGCCTGCGCTAGCGGCCGCCCACGCCTTCACGCCGAACGCCGGGAACCCTTCACGGGCTCCCGGCGTTCGGCGTTTCCCCCGCGCGTGGCACGTCCTGGCGCGGGGTCCGTTGTGGGATCGTCTGGTCCACCGGATTGGCGAGGGTGAGTCTCGAGGTGATGGGCATGTCCGTGTCCCGCGACGACGCGTACGGGGCCTGGTTCTACGAAAGCCAGCAGGACGGCTCGGCGCGGTCCGCCGAGCGCGTGCTGCCGATGGTGTTCGATCTGGTCCGTCCGTCCAGCGTGGTCGACCTGGGCTGCGGTACGGGCTCCTGGCTGGCCGCCGCCCGGGCGCTGGGGGTGGAGACGGTCCTCGGGATCGACGGGGACTGGGTCACCGACGACGCCCTGCGCATCCCGCCCGAGTCCTTCCTGCGGCGGGACCTCTCGGCCCCGCTGGACCTCGACGGCCGCCGGTTCGACCTCGCCATGTCCCTGGAGGCGGCCGAGCACCTGGACCCGGACCGCGCCGGACCGCTGGTCGCCGGACTCTGCGCCCTGTCCGACGTGGTGCTCTTCTCGGCCGCGATCCCCGGGCAGACGGGCAGCGACCACCGCAACGAGCAGTGGCCCGGCTACTGGCGCGACCACTTCGGCCGGTGGGGCTACGAACTGGTCGACTGCCTGCGCACCCGCCTGTGGGACGACCCGGAGATCGAACCCTGGTACGCGCAGAACGCGTTCCTGTACGTGAGCGCGGAGCGCCTCGCGGGCGACGAGCGCCTGCGCGAGGCGGCGGCGGAGACGGGGCGCATGCCGCTGTGCGCGGTGCACCCCGGGCTGCTGGCCCTGTTCTCGAAGCCCTTCGCCCCGGAGGTGCCCGCACCGCCCGTACGGCGCCCCGCGCCCCTGCGTTTCACCCCGTCCGCGCGGTAGGCGTCAGGCCTGGGCCGGCACCGGGAGCCGCTGGAGGGCGAAGCCCCGGTTGAGCAGGGTCTGGCGGCGGTAGGGAGCGGGCAGGTCCGGCAGGGCGAGGAGCCGGTCGCAGGCCTGGAGGGAGGCCTCCAGGTCCCCGACCCAGTACGCGGTGATGGAGTACTCGAACAGCAGCCCCCAGCGGTAGACCCAAGGCTGTACGAACAGGACGTCGTCCGGCGCCGGCCGGTCCAGGCAGGCCCGGGCGATGGTGTGGGCCGACTGGTACCGGCCGAGCAGCCGCAGTCGCGAGACCAGTTCGTAGCAGGCCTCCAGCCGCTCCGGGCGCGCCTCCCAGGCCCGGTTGAGGGCGTCCATCGCGGCGGGCCAGTCGGCGGGGGCCCCGCTGTCGCCGTGCAGGGTGCCGACCTGGAGGAGGGACTGGTACACCTCCTCCACCCAGCCGCCCATGGCCGCCCGCCGCTCGTACAGGCGGATGGCCTCGGCGCGTTCTCCCATGTCGCGCATGGTCTGGGCGAGGTAGAAGACGGTCCGGCCGTTGTCCGGGTCCCGTTCCAGCTCGGCGCCGAGCAGCCGGGCGTCGCGTTCGAACTTGTCGTGCTTGGAGCCGCCGTCGCCGTGGTCCTCGATGACGAGGGCGTCCAGGTGGGCGACGGGTTCCGTGAGGTCGCAGGTGATGTACTCGTGGGTGACCCCCTCGTACCGCCACGGCAGCCTTCCGCTCACCAGGCGCTTGATGCGGTACTCGGTGTCGCCCTCGTGGCGGAGCATGTACGAACCGGCCGCCAGGGGCGGCAGCGGCGCGTCCGCGCGCAGGACCAGGTCCGCGTCGAGGAGGAGCAGGTAGTCGGCCTTGCCGCGGGCGTGGGCGATGTTGAGGCTGCGGTTGTGGCCGAAGTCGACCCAGGGTTCCTCGTGGAGTTCGCCCGGGATCCCCGCCAGCGCGGTCCGGATCAGCTGCTGGGTGCCGTCGGTGGAGCCGGTGTCGGAGATGACCCAGGTGTCGATGTGGTCGCGTACCGAGGCCAGGCAGCGCTCGATGACGGCGGACTCGTTCTTCACGATCATGCAGAGGCAGATGGTGGGTTTCACGGCCGGACCTTACGGAGCCCCGCGCCGGTGCGCGCCGCAGCACGCCGGGGGCTGACCCGGGCGGGTGTGCGGGCTGGGCCGAACCGCTGACCGGCGGGCGCGTCGTACGCCGCCGTCCGGGAGGCGCTCCTAAGTATGACTGCGGACACCGGACCGTTCCGGTGATCATCCGAACAGGTAATCCGAAGGAGCGGCACATGCGTCCCGACGACAGGACCAGATCCACCCTGGGCCCGCTGCCCAGACGAGCCGGCTGGCTGACCGGTGGAGCCTTCGCCTCTCTCGCGCTCGTACTGGCGGGAATCGCCTCGCCCGCCGTCGCGGCGCCCGGGGCGAACGCGCTGGGCGGTGGGGACTGCGAGACGACCAAGTCCCGGCCCAAGGCGGCGCCGTCCGGCGGGCACGACGACGACTGCCGCGGCCCGGAGGGCCCGAGGGGCCCCCGAGGCCCGAAGGGCAAACCGGGCCCTCCCGGCCCCACGGGGCCGACTGGGCCGACGGGCGCGACCGGAGCCACGGGCTCAACGGGGGCCACCGGAGCGACGGGGGCTACGGGGGCCACCGGAGCAACGGGCGCGACCGGAGCCACCGGTGCGACGGGCGCGACGGGTGCGACCGGAGCCACAGGTGCCACAGGTGCCACCGGAGCGACGGGTGCCACCGGAGCGACGGGTGCCACCGGAGCCACAGGCGCCACCGGTGCGACGGGCACCAGTGGGTGCGGCAACGACATCGGCTCCATCCTCTCCAACAGCACGGAGGAGTTCAGCGTCTTCCTGATCAACGGGGTTGCGTACGGGGGTCACCGGGACGACCCCCAGACGGGGAACTACAAGCGGGAAGACCTCACCACGACCGCGCAGAACCCCGGCTACCCCGACCCCGCCACCGTCTGCAGCGCCACCGTCTCGTCCCTGGGCCAGGTGACGAACTTCAAGGTGATGACCACGTCCGGGGCCGTGTACGAGCTCCAGTGCGCCTCCAACGGGACGACCCTCGACTGCGGCACTCCCGCCACCAACCTGAAACCCTGGAACCTGGTCACCATCCAACCGGTGGCCAGCGGACCGTTCCTGAGGAACGCGGCGCCCAAGGAACCCGGCTCCGCGGACACGGCGGGCAAGGGACTCCCGAAGAGCGACAAGCGGCGCTGACGCCGCCGGGATCCCGCTGAAGTGTGCCGTGCCCGGAACGTCCCGGCAC
>NZ_JBHWBP010000137.1:0-18896 GCF_042735575.1 Streptomyces sp. NPDC059564
GTGTCGGTCCGTACGCCGGGCGGCGGGTCCTGGGCCTTGTTGTGCTTGACCACCCGGGCCTCGGCGTTGGCCATCACCCCGTTCGCCCGGGCCCGCCACCGTGAGCTGAACATCCCCGAAGCGATCTCCCGGAGCACCTTCGCCGACCTCGGCCGCCAGATGGCCGTCCACCGCCGACGTCACGGCACCGGCGGCCTGCTGAATCCGGGATGGTTCACGCTGCACCTCCGGGGCGAGATGTACCAGCTGGGCCGCCTCCAGTACGAACGGGCGCCACTGGACCCCCGTACCGCCGACACGGCGCGCGCGGCGGGCGTGCCGGTCGGTCCCGGCGACCTGTGCCTGAGCCTGCACATCCCCGGCTACCTCGGTCCGATGACCGACGATGCCTGCGAGCGGTCGATCGTGCGTACCAGGGAGTTCTTCCGCCGCTTCTTCCCCCACGAGACGTACCCCGTCGCCATCTGCGATTCCTGGCTGCTGGACCCGCAGCTCGCGGAGTATCTCCCGTCGGAGTCCAACATCCTCCGGTTCCAGCGGCGCTTCGGCACCGCCTACGAGAGCACCGAGCCCGATGACGGCCACCCGGTCGAGTACGTCTTCGGCGACCCCGCGCTGCCGCCCGGCACACTGCCCCGGCGCAACACGGTCGAGCGTGCGATCGGAGACCATCTCCGGGCCGGCCGCCACTGGTACGGCGGCCACGGCTGGTTCGCGCGGTGACCCGCGATCCGGCGGGCGACGCGACGCGCGTCCCGTACGGCCGGGCTCCCGCACGCGTCATGAACGCGTCCGTCCGCCCGGCCCCGGGACGCCGCACACCGGAAGCGACCAGCCGCAGCGCTGCGCGCCCCTCGCGGGGTCCGCGCGGCGCGCACCGCCGCTCCCTCGCGGTCGCGATCGCCGCCGGCGCGCTGATCGGCGTGTCCATCTCCACCATGAACGAGAGCATGGGCGCCATCGACGGGGAGTTCGGGCTGTCCGCTCTCCAGGAGGGGATCGTCGTCAGCGCGCTGCTGGTCGGGGCACTGGTGGGGAGTCTGGGCTCCGGACTGCTCGCCGGCCGCATCGGACGGCGCCGCATCCTCTGCCTGGCCGGGGCACTGGGGGCGGCGGCCGCCGCGCTCTGTGCCGTCGCCCCCGACGAGGCGGCACTCGCCGCGGGACGGTGCCTGATCGGCCTGGCCATGGGCGTGACCTCGGCCGTCGCCCCCGTGCTCTTGGCGGACCTCGCCCCTGCCCGGGTCCGTGGCTCCCTCGTCACGGCGTACCAGGTGTCCATCACCGTCGGCATGCTGGTGGCCCTCGCCCTCGGTACGGGCCCCATGGGACACGGAGGCTGGCGTGTGCTGTTCGCCGTGAACGCGCTGCCGTGCATGGCCCTCGGCCTGACCGCCCTGCGCATGTCCGAGGCGCCCGGGGACCTGCTGGCACGGGGACGGGAGGCGGGAGCCCTCGAAGTGCTCCGGGCCACCCGTGAACCGGGGGAGGCGGCGGCGGAGTTCGCCGCGCTCGCCGAGGCCCGCAGCACACCGCACCGGTCCCTCGTGCGCTGTGCGGCCGACCCCGCGTTGCGCCGGCCCATGGCCATCGCCGTCGGCGCGGCGCTGATGAACGCCGTCGTGGGCATCGGGGCCGTCGTCTACTACTCGACGCTCGTGTTCTCCTCGGCCGGTCTGTCCGGCGACAGTGGAGCCAGGGCGGCCAGCCTGTCGATCGGGCTGGTGAACGTGGTGATGTCCTTCGTCGCGCTGGGCCTCATCCGGCGCCACGGGCGCAAGCCCCTGCTGACCGCCGGGCTGGCCGGGATGGCGGTGGCCCTCGGCGCCGCCGCCTGGTGCCAGTTGATGGGCGGGCCCGCCGCCGGAGCCCTGACGGTGGCCGCCGTGCTGGTGTACGTCGCCTGTTACGCCTTCTCCGCGGGCCCGCTGAGCTGGGTCCTGCTCGCGGAGGTGCTCCCGCCGGAGCTCAGGACCAGGGTCTCGGGAGGCGCGCTCGCGCTCACCTGGGCGGTGAACCTCCTGGTCGCCCTGCTGTTCCCGGTGATCCTCGGTACCCCCGGCAACCCGGACAGGCTCGCGGGGACGTTCCTGTCCTTCACGGCCGTCACCCTGCTGATCCTGGTGCTGCTGCGCCGGTACGTACCGGAGACGAAGGACCGGACGCTCGCGGAACTCCGGGCCGTGCTCGGCAACCAACGGCCGGTCCCCGCGGCCACTCGCTCCGGGCCGGCCGGGCATCCTCCGGGCGGCCGGCCCGAGGTGACGCCGGACCGATGACCGTCCCACCCCGTCGACGCACCGACGGGGTGACCGGGCCGGTACGGCCATCGGTCGGGGGATGCGCAAAGGCTCCCGGCACTGGCGGAGCAGTGCCGGGAGCCTTGATGAGCGCCTCGGGGTCCGGGGCAAGAGATTGCCTACTCGCACGCCATCTCGACGTGGACCGCACCGAACTCGGCGGTGAGGGCGTGAGCGATTTCCTGAATAGCAGCCATTGTCCATCCTCCTTTCGTGTGTGATTCAAGGATCTGTGTTGCGATATTCAGTCCACCAGCTCACTCCGGACGGCTCTGTCACCCAAACGGGTGAGGGGAGGGATGAACGGACGGGCCGATCCCAGGGATATCCCTTGATGGCCGATTTATCGCATACCGTCTTACAATTACGCGATGATCACATTCCCTGTAGCCATTACCCGCGACGTGCTGATGCGCCCACTGGAGGACGAGGATTCGAAAGGACTGTGCAGGGCCTATCTGCGAAATCGCGATCACCTGCGGCCGTGGGAGCCCCGTAGGGGCGAGGACTTCTTCACCGAGCAAGGCCAGGCCGACCGCGTGCGCGGCAGGCTCAAGGAGCGAGACGCGGGGCGACTGGTCCCGTGGGTACTGGCCTGTGGGGACGAGCTGGTCGGAACGATGACGCTGTACAACATCGTCCTCGGGCCTTTCCGCAGTGCGAATGTCGGAGCTTGGGTCGATGCGGAGTACGGAGGACGCGGCCTCGCGACCGAGGCCCTCCGCGCCGCTTGCCGGGCCGCTGATGAGCAGCTCGATCTCCACAGGATCGAAGGAGCCACGGCAATCGCCAATCTGGCCTCGCAACGACTGCTCGCGAAGTGCGGTTTCGAATTGATCGGCACCGTGCCGCACTACCTGTACATCGACGGTGAATGGCGCGACCACATCTTGTTCCAGAGGATTCTCAACAGTCGCTCTCCGGGCATCCGCCCTGCGGATGCGTGAATCCGCCGAATCAATTCGGCGGACAGGATGGCCGGCTCGTACCGGCATGAACTACGCCTCCTGTGTGATGAGGTTCCTTCCCCCACTCCTGCATCCGGACGACAGTGGCGCCCGCGCTGTGTTGATGGACTGGTTCCACCCGGCGGACACCATTCCGGACCGCCCAATGAACCCACACAGCCAAGGGGCAGCCATGACCGACCAGAACACCGTGCGGCCTCAGGCCGAGGACCGGACCGCGGACCGGACCGAGGGACGGGCAGCGACGTACGCACCCGCCGTGGCCTCGCTCCGAGTCCCGTCGTGAGCACCCCCACGGGTCCGGCTACGGTGCCCCCGCTGCTGGTGCCCGCTCCCGGCGACGCTCCCGCACCGCCCGGTGTGACCTGCTCCCGGCAGTGCGGCCCGGCCCCCGATCCGCACGTGCTGCGGGATGCTCCGGCCGCCCCCGGCGACCCCGACGCCCGCGCCCGCTACCGCTGGAGAGTCGGCCACCACGCCGCCGTCGTCCTGTGGCAGCTGATGACCGCGGAGCTGGACAGGGCCCTGACGAACCCGGACAGCGAAGACGAGGCGATCGGCCGGACGGCCCGCTCGTACGACCTGTACTCGGTACTGCTCCTGTACGCCGGCAGTTGCTCACCCCAGCGCTACGCCGACACCGTGCGGGCCGACATGGCGATATGCCATCCGGCATTCAGCGGGCAATGGGCAGCCGACTACCGGCCGCTGCCCGGCCTCGTGCGCGAGGTTCTGAACAGCCTGCCGCGCGAGCGCACGGCACTGCTGCGCGACGCCATCCGCAGCAACCAGCGCATCCACGCGGCGGTTGCCGCCCGCCTGGTCCCGGAGGGAACCTCGTTGCTCCAGGAGGCGGGCCGGCACCCGGGGTGCGCCCCGACCCCAAAGGAGACGGGGCTGTTCGACGCCTTCTTCTCGGTGCTGCGCGGCCCGGTGTGCGCATCGGGCCTCAAGTCACAGCTGCTGTACCGACTGGCCCTGGCGCGGGACGACCTGCTCGTCCACGGTCTGTACGGTCCGAATGCCTCCTGGGCCCCCAACGGCCCGGCGCCGGACCTGGTGCACGGGTTCGCCTCCCGGGCAGTGGAACTGCTCGGCCACCACATCGAAAACCTCACCCCGCGGGACGCCATGCGATCCGTGCAGACCGTCCCCTGACGCAGGAGCCCCCATGATCCCCACCAGCCGACAGACCCTCCCGGATGCCGATGCCGTGAAGACCGTTGCGATGACGGCCTCGCAGTACCGCTATCTGGCAGACCACGCCGAACCCGCCACACCCGCGCAGCAGCGCCTGGCCCAACACACCCGGGAGCTCGGTGCGGTGGCCGAGATGCGGATCCCGCACGAGCAGGCCACCTTCCTGACCTTGCTGACCCGAATCACCGGGGCCCGCCGCATCGTGGAAGTGGGCACCTTCACCGGCTACTCCACCCTGGCGTTCGCCCTTGGCCTGCCGGCGGACGGCACAGTGCTGACCTGCGACACGTCCCGCGAGTGGACCACGATCGCCCGCGGGGCCTGGCAAGAGGCCGGTGTGGCCG
Source organism: Streptomyces sp. NPDC059564 (assembly GCF_042735575.1). NCBI lineage: Bacteria > Bacillati > Actinomycetota > Actinomycetes > Kitasatosporales > Streptomycetaceae > Streptomyces > Streptomyces sp. NPDC059564. Next base: position 4,813 of record NZ_JBHWBP010000137.1, read on the forward strand.
ACCGCATCCACCTGGCCCTGGGCCCCGCCGCCGACACCCTGAGGGCCCTGCCGGAGAGGCAGGAGATCGACATGGCCTTCCTCGATGCGGACAAACCCGGCTACGAAACGTACTGGGACCTGCTGGTACCACGTCTGCGTCCCGGCGGACTGCTGCTGGCCGACAACGTGCTGTACGGAGGTCACGCGGCGGATCCCGAAGCGAACGGCAACGCCGCAGCCATCCGCCGTTTCAACACGCGAGTACGCTCCGATCTGCGGATGGAGTCCGTGATGCTCCCCATCGCCGACGGCATGACCCTCGCCCGCAAGCGTCTGCCAGCCGACCAGCCCTGATGACCTGCCGGGCTGCGGGAACCGGCTGGCCAGCTGTATTCAGGCCGCTCTGGGGTGCAGTGACTTGCTGGCGTTTGATCCGTTGATCAGTGAGGCCCTTGGGCACCCACGTCTTCAGTAGGAAGCAGGCCTCATGAGTTTTATGCGTACCGTCCGTCGCCGTCCGGTCTTGAGTTGCGCCATCGCTCTGGCCACGGCTGCTTTGTCTGCCGTGACCGCGCCTGCCGGCGCCCATGCCCTTGCCGGCGAGTCGTTCACCGCGGCCTCGGTCGGCGAGTTCACCACGCCCAGCATTCCGGTTGGCTCCGAGGTCACCATCGTGGCCGGCGGCGGGGGTGGAGGAGGGGCTGTCAGCAGTGATGAAGCCTATGGCTACGGCTCTGGCGGAGGCGGCGGTGGTGGCGGCGCGGTCACCTGTGTCGTGAGCAAGTTCCGGGGCGGCGCCATCAGCGGCTTCGTCGCCGCTGGTGGCGGCATTGGGGCATTCGGAGACAGGGGGGTGGACGCCGCGGGCGGCCAGGGCCGTGGCAAGTCCACAACAGGAGAGAAGGGCCAGAGGTGGGGAAGTAGCGGCAAGGGCGGCAACGGCGCAGTCCCGGGTAGTGCTGGTGGCTCCAGCGTTGGTGTGGGCGGCGCTGGCGCGGGTGGTCAGCGCTCCGCTGCCAGTGGTGGTGGCGGCGGCGCCACCACCGTCGACGGGTTCGTCACTGCCGGCGGTGGTGGCGGCGGTGGTGGCGGCGGCATCAAATCGACCTACAACGGTCAGGGGGGCAAGGGCGGCGGGGGCACATACGTGCCCGGCGCCTGCGACAGCAGTTACATCGACTTCGGCGGTGACGGCACCCCAGGTGACACCGGCAAGGGCGGCAAGGGCGGCAACGGGGCCAAGGGCGTTGCCGGCGCTGGCGGCCTCGGCCGAGGCTCAGAGGACGCCTTCGATAAATTCCCCGAAACGCCTGGTGGTGCCGGAAAGGTGACGATCAGCTGGAAGGCTCCGTAGCAATTCCCGGCGGCCGCAACCACTCACTGAGCGCCGTAGTTGGTTCTGACCGCTCTTCCGTGACGCCTACGGCTGAAGGAGGACGCGGGCTCTGAGCAGAGCGAACGAGGCTCGACCGTACATCTGCCGCTTGATCGTTTTGATTCTGTTGACGTGGCCTTCGACGATGCCGGAGCTGTAGGGGAGGGTGAGGCCGGCGGTGACGGCGGGGAGGTCCTGGCGGATGGAGTCGGCAAAGATGCCGATGGCATCGGGGCCGCCCAGCTCGGCCTTCTGAATCCAGTCCTGGAGTAGGTGCCCGCGGCGTTGACGGAGCATGTCGGTGAACTCCCGTGCGAGGTCAGAGGCCAGGGCGATCTCCGGGCAGGCAACCCGAACGGCTTCCAGCTGGGCAACGTTGGCGGGGCCAAGTGTCCCCTCGGGTCGCATGATCCATGAGGTGATGTCACGAGGGCTGGGAGTTACCGAGCGGGCGGGGACCGCTATGCCCTCCCGGATTGCCATCACGTAGCGGTTCACGACGTGGTATCCGCCGGTGTAGCCGAGGGCGAGTAACTCGCGATAGAGCTGCATCGAACTTGTGCAGCCAGCCTGGAAGCGGTGCTGCACGTGCTCGATGAACGGGTCGAGGACACCGTGACCGCGGTCCTGCGCCGAGGCGAGGAGCCCTGCCAGATCCTTGTTCCGGTAGCGGCGGACCGTCTTGCGGTCCAGCTGCAGACGGCGGCCGATGGCGCTGAGGGACAGGCCTGTGGCGGCGAGCTCGGTGACCTCTGCGTGGCGTTGTCGAATCCGGTCCAGGAGAGGACTCTCCGGCGTGGCCAACGCTGGGTTGGCCTCTGATCCGGCTGGCTGGCGTAGGCAATCGCGGTGCCGGCGGCAGGTTTTCTCCACGGCCGTCGAGAGATTCTGGAGGAGGTGCCAGCGATCTGCCACCTCCAGCGCGTCCCTGTCTGATGGCCTTGGTGAACGCCATCAGGCGGTCTCGGCAGATGATCTCGGCGCCGGGGTGCTCCTGTAGCCAGGCGGCGACCGTGCTGGTCTCTCGATCTGGCAGCACGTCCACCGGCCTGGAGGACTCGACGTCGACGAGGACGGTGCCATAGGTCCGGCCCTTGCGGAACGCGAACTCGTCGATTCCGAGTATCCGTGGGGCCTGGGTCGGCACAGGCTGAGCGGCCAACTGCCTCAGGAGGGTCGTTCGCCGACCACGGATCCGCAACTTCGTGCACAGGCGTTGGCCCGGGCGGCCGCCGAGCTCCACAGCAACCGCTCTCATCGCCGACCGGGCCGCAGGCGAAGTACGAAGCCGTGGCTCGGTCAGACCCGCCACCTGCTCCACATACGTCCGACGTCGGCACTGGCTCTGATCACAGAAGAACCGACGCACGCGAAGACGGACGATCATCTGGTGGCCGCTGACGGGCAGCCCGGCTATGTGACGCCAGTACCGGCTGTGGACGCGTGAGGCGGGATGCTGACACTGAGGACATGGTCCTGGGGGTCCGCAGCATGCCGCGTCGATCATCAAGTTGTCGTCCGCGACCACTGCCTCGCGCACCACGAGGTTCAGGCCCGGGAAGAGTACGTCTCCGAGTGTTGCCAACTTCATGACGACGTCATCCCCTGGCGGAACGGTCCTGCAGTCCAGCCCTCCGAGCTCCAGCTGTCAGGGGCGTCCAGGGCACGAGTGATCGCCTGGACCGTCGTTCGCCACTGCTGGGCAGCGCTGCTCTCGACCCAGCCTGCGGCCAGCAATGAACCATCCTGCAAAACAGGCCGAAGTGCCTGCCCGGCCTCGGGCCGGAGCGAGAGCGGCAGGACAGGCAACGCCTCAGGAGGACCGTCATCAGGATCGATCAACGTGGACAGCCTGGAAACCCACCCCTGCCATTGCGGCGCGCAGCCTAGGTGCAGCGGTCGTCGTCTGAACTGGTCGTCGGACCGCGGCAACGGGTTGCCGCCCACCCCGAACGCGTGGCGACGTCCGGTTGCTGTGTGGTGGTTTGACCAGGTGGCCGGCGCGTGATCTTGGTTGTCTGTACAGGTCACCGCAGTACGTCCCGGACCTACCGTACTGGCAGGGCCGTTGACCGCTCGGGGCCGCACCGCCGGCCGGCCCAGTGCCGCGTCATGCCCAGGACAAAAGCCCGACGGCGGGCGTGAGGCCCGAGCGGCTTCAAGAGCAGGGGGATTCGGCATGTTCAAGGTGGTCTCGTCAGACGGCACGGCAATCGCCTGTGAGCTTCACGGCGACGCGGGTCCGGCGGTGATTCTCGTCGGCGGAACCTTGATGACCCGGGTCCGGCACACACCGCTCGCCTCGCTACTTACGGGTAACTTCAGCGTCATCAACTACGACCGCAGGGGCCGCGGTGACAGCGGTGACAGCCCCGTCTACGACGTTCAGCGCGAGGTCGACGACCTGGACGCGCTGATCGAGCGGGTGGGCGGGCCGGTGCTGCTCTTCGGTATGTCCTCCGGAGCCGTCCTGGCATTGGAGGCCGTGGCCAGGGGTAGCGCGGTGTCCGCCCTGGCGCTGTACGAACCGCCGTTTATCGTCGACCACGCCCGCCCACCGCTGCCCGCCGACTACGTCGACCGTATGAAGGCGATCGTCGCTCGGGGGGATGTAACCGAGGCCCTTACCTACTTCCTGACGGTGGGCCTGGCCATGCCGGACGAAGCCATCGCCCAGATGCGGCACACCCCGGTCTGGGCCGCGTGGGAGGCCGTCGCCCCGACCCTGCCCTACGACGGTCAGCTGATGGCCGACACCATGTCTGGCCGGCCGCTGCCCACCGACCGCTGGCGGTCCGTCAAGGTGCCCGTTCTCGTCGGCTACGGCAGCGCGGGCGAGACGTACATGGCCAACGGGGCGAAGGAACTCGCCGCCCAGGGGGACAACTACACCCTGCACGCCTTCCCTGGCCAGACCCACAGCGTCGACCCACACGCCCTCGCGCCTGTGCTGACCACGTTCTTTACAGCGGTGCGATAGATCTCGGTCGAGAACGAACCTCGCGATCAGCGCGTCCAACCCCGCCTGGGGTCCCTCAATCTGCCTTCGTCTGGGTACGCCGGGCGTACGAACGTGCGGCGCGGGCACGTTTGCCGCAGCGGGCGGACTCGCGCCGGCTGACGCCGGGGTGCGGGAGATGTGCGCGACGCAACAGCGCTCCCTGCGCGAACACCTCAGGTCGTTGTTCGCCGCCCGCGTCTGCGGGCTGCCCGCCCTGCTTGCGGCACTGTCCGCCGTCAACGACGCGCTGAGCATGGCTCCCACAGCCGGACTGCTCTACTGGGACGAGAAGAACGGCCCCTTACCGCGCGGCCTACGAGACCTCCGCCGCCCCGGCGACCGCCCGCTGACCACTCGCCGCGTCCGCGGGCCGGAGCCTCACCCATCTGCGCGGCTGGTCTGATGCAAGACCCGATCGTGGTACCTGGCCAATACGGCCAGGCGCCACGCTCAGTAGCCAACCGCGCGGTTTTCTCGCATCCGCCTTGCGGCGGTCGGAGGCGGCGTTGGACGAGGTCGCCTTGCAGCCGTAGGCGTCACGGAAGAGCGGTCAGAACCCCGTAGTTGGCCAGGATGGTCAACTACGGCCCTCGGTCTGGTGGCACAGCGCGGTGACGGCGGGGCGGGTCGCGGACTGTGAAGATCGCGACCCGGCGTTGCCGACTGTGCCCGCTACGCGCTTTTGTCGGCTGGCCGGGGGTGCACCGGTCGCCTCGTGTCCAGGGCGGGGGCGTGGGGCAGGTACACGGTGTGCTCGGGAGTGAGGATGACGGTGGCGTCCGTCAGGCCGTTCCAGGTGTGGCCGCGGCCGTTGTAGCGGGGGGTGAGGTAGGACCATTCGAGGTTTCCGGCGATCATGGCTTCCAGCGCGTCGAGGTAGGTGCTGAGACTGCTGTCCTGGCCTGCCAAGCCGGAGCGGAGCGTCGCGGTGAGGTGGTCGAATTCGGCTTCCACGCGGTGGACGGTCGCTGCGATGCGGTCGACGGCAGCCTGGAGGTCGCCGCCGTTGTCGGCGAGTGCGAGCTGGATTTCGTTCATGGTGTCGCCGCTGTAGAGCTCTTTGCGGTAGGAGAAGACGTCGTTGACGCCGATCCAGTGGCGTGCGGCCAGCGCGTTGAGACGCTGCAGTTCGGGCAGTCTCTCCAGGGGTTCGCTCAGGTCGATGCCGAGGCCGAATTCGAGGAGGGGGAAGCAGCACTCTCCGATCGAGCTGTGGCGGTGTTTCTCGTAGGTGGGCAGGTCCATTACCGCGAGGCTCTGGACGAGATCGCGCTCGGTGTGGCAGGCGTTCAAGAACTCGTGCAGGGTGCGTGCGTAGCGTTGCCAGACCCGTTCGGGCGCGTGGGGCATGGTCTGCTCGCGCAGCTGCTCGAAGGCGCGGGTGTAGGCGGTGTCCACGGCGGGTGGTCGGCCGTCGATGACGGCAGGCAGTTCGTGGATGCCCGACTGCCGGATCCGGGAGGGTGGCGCGTGGGCGAGCTCGTCGTCGATGGCGAACAGGACGTCGATCCAGGCACAGATCAGTTCGATGCGGTCGTCGCGGGCGTGGGCGTAGGTGAGCAGGTTCCACAGGCTGGTGCGGTGCTCCAAGAACGCCTCCAGCTCCTCTCGGCTGGTGAAGGCACCGACCAGGAGCCCGGCGAGGCGGGCCGCGCAGCGCTGCTCCAGCGCTTCAAGGCCGGGGCGGCGCCGGGCGGGCATGAACCGGGGGAACGTCGGCATCCGGAAGCACGGGTGCTCCTCGGGTGATCCGGCAATGCGGCCCGCAGGGACCGGGTCCGGGTCGCGGGTCCCGTCGTCGGCGTGGCCGGGGGCCCTCATCGCCGGTGTCCCCTGTCTGTCCGGGGCGGGTCGGTTGGTGTCGTGCGGCGGGTCGCGATGAGAGGGCCGGCCTCGGGGGTGAGGAGGAAGCGGGGCAGGGCCCGCACTGGCGTGGCAGTGGCCTTGCGTAGTTGCCAGCGGCTGCTGATTGCGGCAAGGGCGAGGATGGCCTCGGTCATGCCGTAGTGCTCGCCCAAGCACTTGCGGCGCCCGCCGCCGAAGGCCGTGAACGCCTGCCGCTGCGCCACGGTGACGCGTTCGGGCAGCCACCGGTCCGGATCAAAGACATCCGGGTCGGGGAAAACACCGGGATCGCGTTGCAGGGAGTAGGGGGACACGATCACATCCGCGCCCGCGGGAACGGTGAACCCGGCGAGCACGGTCTGTTCAAGGGCGATGCGGCTGAGCATCCACGTGGGTGGCCACAGTCGAAGCACTTCGATGAGGACCTGCCGGGTGTAGGGCAGGCGCGCGATGTCGGCGAAGGAGGGAGGGCGTCCGGCGAGCTCGCGGTCCAGCTCGCCCCACAGCTGGCGCTCCACCGCAGGGTGGTCGGCCAGGGCGTGGAGGGTCCATGCGAGCAGGGAGGCGGTGGTCTCCACTCCCGCCGCCAGCACCGACAGAACCTGATCACGCACCTCTGTGTCGTCAAGCGGGCGGCCGCCATCATCGGCGACGGCCATCACCAGGGACAGCAGATCGTCCCCCGGCGCCTGGCCGGCCCGGTACTGCCCGATCACGTCACGAACGGACACCTCCAGGCGGGCCTGTGCCTGACGGAAGCGGCGGTTGGCCGGCAGCGGAAGACGGTGCACCAGCGACCAGGGCACCAGCATCCGACGGAACATGCCCTCCAGCAGCACCGGCAGTGCCCCGGCCATGGCATCCGCCGCCCCACGGCCGGCAGGGGCCGCGATCAGGGTGCGCGCCACCACGCGGGCCGCCAACGCGTACATGCTCGCCTCCACATCGAGCCGCTCACCCTCTCGCCAACCCTCGACTATCTGCGCGACGCACTGGCTCATCACCGGGGCGTAGCGGGCCACCTGGTCACGGTGGAGCGCGGGCCGCATCACCGGCTGCTGACGCCGGTGATCTGCGTTGCTGCAGGTGATCACGCCGTTGCCGACCAGGATCCGCGCCGTGTCCATGAACGGGCCTCCCTTGTCGAACACCGACGACACCAGCACCTGGCGGGCCGCTTCGGCGCCGTTGACCAGATACACGGGACGTCCTGCGAGCTTCACCCTCACTACCGCCGGACCTCCCCGCTGGGTCGTGAGGAAGGCGAGGGGATCATGCACCAGCTGCATCACGTGGCCCAGCCACGGCACGCCGCCCGCGATTTGCTGTACCCGCTGAGCCCCGACCATGCCGATTCCCTTCGACACCCGCCCAGCACATGCGCCACGACGGCTGCAACCGAATTCCGGACGAGAGACACAGAAACCGTCTCCACATTCCCGCAGGCACCAGCCGGCCTGCACCCTTGCCACGATGTGTCCACCAGTCACCCACCCTCCATCCGAAAATCGGTGGCTGCGGGACTGAAACGGTGTGCTGCGATGAAGCCGCACCCGGGCGTGCCGCTGCGCGCAGCGGGGTGCCAGCTGTGCCGGCCGTCCCGGGTTGGATCACCCGGCACGGCTGGCACCGGGGTCCCGCCGTGTGCGTGGACTGTCGTCTTCTACTGGCGGGCTTGCTGCCACCACCAGGTGTGGGCGGGGTAGGGGAGGGGGTCGGGTGTGGGGTCGCTCGGCTTGTCGGTCCAGGTCAGGGTGTAGGGCGAGTCGGGCAGGAGGTACAGGGCGGTCTTCATGCCGAAGTTGATGTTGCCGCTGACGATGAGGTCGATGCCGCCCATGTACCGGCGCAGGTCATCTTGGGCGTCCTGGAGGATCTGTTCACGCAGGCGCAGAAGGCCGCGTGCACGGCGGGGCGCCCGCGGCGTACCGCGTCCTGGTCGATGATGTCGTTGTGCAACAGGCTCCCGGTGTGGACGGGCTCGAAGCCCACGGCCGCCGGCAGCACCGCCGTAAGGCTCCGCCCACGGCCAGCGCGGAGCGCGCCAGCAGATGGGGCCGCAGCTGCTTCCCCGACGGCAGCATCGCGTACCGGTGCACAGCGCCCAGGCCAGCCGTGTCCTCGGGCCAACGGCGGGCGAACTCCCGCGCCAGCACCCCTGCCAGGCCATCCCTGCCGCCGCTCGCTGGCGGTGAGGGGACCGGCAGGTTTTCAGCGAACTGCCGGCTGACTAACGGCCCGGGTAGGACAGACATGCACAAGACCTCCGAAACCCGCATGCGGCGAAGTGGTGCCTTTGATGAAAGCGGCAGCTGATGAGGTGCCCGGCCGGACTGGCTCATGACAGCACGCCGCAGACCCCCCGGGCACAGTGCGTACAGCGAGCGCGCAGGCGCACAGCCATGCCGTACAGGGCATGACCGCGATCCCAAACCGCACGTCCGGGTGGTTAGACCCAGTACTCACTCCAGCCACCCGCGCCCAGGCCGGAACGGCACCACCGCGCACGGCCGGAAGCGACCAGCGCCCGGATACCTGCGCGAATGATCAACCACACCGGGCTGATGCCGCACGCACCCACGCGGCCGGCGTACAGGCGGGGTGGAGTGTCTGCTGTCGACTTGTGTCGTTGAAGCGGCACGACAACCGCACTATCCGTCCTGGCGTTCACCGGTGTTGCCTGGTCGCTTGCGGCCGCGCGACGTCGGCGACTCTCGAAAACACTTCCGGCTCCGCCCCTGTCACCGCCGGACGACCCAGGGGGCAGGCCTCAGGCAGCTCTACTGGACTGGCTTCTGGAGTGCGGGCAGGCACGCTCTGGGCTCAGGCTGCGGCTGGGGCCGCGCCCCGCCTATCTGGTGTGCCGTCCGGACCTGGTCCACGACATGCTCGTCGGGCAGGCCAACCGGTTCGACAAGGACGGATCGTTCTTCGACCGGGGGCGGGCACTGCTCGGCAACGGACTGGTGACCGCCCGCCGCGCGGACCATCACCGGCAGCGGCGCCTGATGCAGCCGGCCTTCACCCCAGCCGGCATCGATTCCTACGGCGAGGTGATCCGCGAGGAGAGCGCCGCGCTGAGCGCGCGCTGGCAGGCGGGCCAGGAGATCGACCTCTTCCCCGAACTGACCTCGCTCACCATGAAGATCGTGTGCCGGACGCTTCTACCCACAATCGACAGCCATCAGGCCGACGCTCTCCGCGACCATTTCCAGATCCTGGTGGCCGGTACCTTCCTCCGCGCGGCTATGCCGTTCGAATGGATCCACCAGCTTCCCCTCCCCGCCAACCGCCGCTACGACCGCGCACGAGCCGGTGCCTGGGCGGTAGCCGATCAGGTCGTGGCGAAAGCCCGTGCCAAGCCCACCCCCGGCGGGCTGCTGCACACGCTGATCGCCGCCGGCGAGGCCGACCCCGAAGGGGCCTTCAGCGACCAGTAGTGCTTTGTTAGGTGGTGTCGTAGGGCTGCCAGGTGGGTTGTCGGCAGGTTGGGCAGGTGCCGGTCCAGGTGGCGATGAGGTGCTGGAGGAGGTCCAGGGCCTGGTAGAGGGTCAGGCCCTGGCAGGGGCTTTTGGGCAGGTCCGTTGTGCGGTCAGGAACAGATGGGCGGCGGTGACGAGGGTGACGTGGGGGTGCCAGCCGGCGAATGAGCGGCCTTCGAAGTGGCCCAGGCCCAGGCAGGTTTTCAGCTCGCGGTAGTCGTGCTCGATCCGCCAGCGTGACTTCGCCAGGCGGACGAGGTCCTTGGCGGGGATGGTGGCGGGCAGGTTGGAGATCCAGTACTTCACCGGCTCGTCCTGGCCCTCGGGCCACTGCGCGATCAGCCAGCTGAGTGGGATCGTTCCGTCCTGGCCCGGTTTGGGGCGCCGGCCCGCGAGCCGGACCCGCAGAAACATAAAACGTGAGCTCCTCGCGGCCTTGGAGCCTTTGCGCCCGGTCACCGTCACCGCCTTGTCCCGTCCGGTGGCCAGCACGTGTTCGAGTAAGGAACCCGGCCGGGTGCGGTAGCGGGGCTTGGGGCGCGGGCCGAGTCCGCCATAAGCCGGAGTGACCGGTTCGGCGTCCTCGGCATGGGCGGTCATCTCGGCTTTCACCTGCAACATGTAAGCCAGGCCGCGGTCTTCCAGGCCGTGGCGGAAGCCGGCGTTCGCGCCGTAGCCGGTGTCCGCGACCAGGACCGCGGGCCGCAGGCCGGTCCCCGCGAGTTCGTCGACCATGTCCAGCGCGAGCTGCCACTTGGGCTGGTGGTGTTCGGTGGCAGGGATGCGGCATGCCTTGCGCCGCCCGGCTGCCTCGGTCCCGTCCCAGCTCTCGGGCAGGAACAGCCGTCACGAAAGCGGGCATGAGGCGGTGTCCGAGGCGGCGTGGACGCTGACGCTGATCTGGCAGTTGCCGACCTTGCCCAAGGTGCCCGAGTACTGGCGGGCCACTCCGGGTGAAGACAAGGTGTATTGATCACGAGCGTTGTTGACACTCGGTGGGTCTTGAACATGGCGAAGACCTCCGGTGTGGTGGGAGCTGTCTAGGAACCCATGGCACGACGGAGGTCTTCGTGTCCCACCGTAATGCCAGGCTGACGGTCTTCGGTAGGAGCCTGCTGGTCGAACGTGTCCGCTCGGGCCGACCCGTCGCGCACGTGGCGGCCGAGATGGGCATATCGCGGGCCACGGCCCACAAGTGGATGCGCCGGTGGAGGACCGAAGGCGAGGCCGGGCTGCACGACCGGTCCAGCCGGCCGCGCACGACACCGCACCGGACCTCGACCGACGTCGAGGAGAGGGCCTGTGACCTGCGGCGGGACCGCAACTGGGTCCAGCCCGCATCGGCCCGGTCCTGGGACTGCCCGCCTCGACCGTCCACCGGATCCTGCGCCGGCACGGTCTCAACCGCCTCGCCTGGCTCGAGCGCCCGGCCGGAACCGTGAACCGCCGCTACGTACGAGCGAGAACGGCCCGGCGAACTGATCCACGTCGACGTCAAGAAGCCCGGCCGGATCCCCGATGGCGATGGCCACAGGACTCTGGGATGTCCACCGGCAGGCCTGCTCGTCACCGTGTCCGGCGACGCCCACAGCGTGCACCATGGCGGCGGCGACCTCGCTCCATTCCGCGTTCGACAGCACGCGATCGTCGGCGTGGTTGCGGACCGAGACGTGCCACACGTGCTCGGCGGGCTTCGGGCCGCGCAGCGCTTCCACGGGGGCGTCCAGGAGGAGCGCCAGATCGGTGAGCGACATCCGATCCGGGGCGCGTACGGGGCACGGCAGATCCAGGTCCCAACCCGCGACGAGGTCAGAACCAACCAAGGTGGCGACTGTGCCTGGACGTTGAGAACGCGGGGGCTCGTCAGCCCCGCACAACAGACGTACTAAAGGTTGAACTTCGCCACCACGGGTGAGTGGTCGGACGGCTTGTCGTGGGCCGCGGCCGGCTGGGCCTCCACCACGTTCGGCAGCTTCTCGTTGCCGGTCGAGACCTCCTGGAACTTGGCCAGCAGCGAGTGGCTGATCATGATGTGGTCGATCAGCTCGTGCTGGCCCTCGAAGATGCGGGAGAAGCCGCCCTGCTCCAGGATGTGTGGGGCCAGGTTCCACAGGCGGTTGGCGTCGCCCGGGTTGTCGGGGTGAGTGAAGCCGCCGGTGCCGATCTGCGAGCCGGGCGGGCCGTACAGGATCTGGGTGGTGGCGGCCTGCCACCCGTCGTTGAAATCGCCCAGCACGATGACGTCGCGGTTCTTGCCGTCGCCCTGGAGCAGGTCGTCGGCCAGGCCACGCATGGTGACGGCCTCGGCGGTGCGACGGAAGAGCGCGTAAGCCTCATAGCGGGCGCGCAGGCGCTCGTCGTTGGTGCTGTGCTGCTTGTTTGGGAAGGTCAGCAGCTTCGACTTTAGGTGGCAGACGGCCACGCGGAGGCTCTGGCCGGGAGATGGTTCGACCCGTACGGCCAGACCGCCGCGCCCCATCTCGCTGGTGAGGGCGTCGTCGCCCTGGTCCTCGACCTGGATGGGGCGGAGGCGGTCCGGAAAGTCCTTGCGCTGCTGGACGTCGAGCAGGGGGAAACGGCTGATGACGCCCACGCGGATGCCGCGGGGGTCGGGGTGATTCGACAGGACGCTGTGCCAAGTGCCCGGCAGCTTGGCCACCAGGTCGTCCAGCGCTTCCTGGCTGCCGACCTCCTGCACACCGAGCAGGTCCGGCCCGATCTCGGTGATGACGCCGGCCAAGGCCTCGACCTTGGCGTCGTAGGTCGCTTGGTCCTTGGCGGCGCACTTGTTGGGGTTGGGCACGCTGCCCGCCGGCAGCGGTCGGCAGAAGTTCTCTACGTTCCAGGTCCCGATGATCAAACTCACGGCTGCTCCCGTCGTCGTTGACCAGGTCGCGAACCAGTCTCTCGGACCCATCCGAACAGGCTCGATAAGCCGGGTGGACGCGCCTGCATCTTCACTCATCGGCAGCAGTTGTCGGACGAACTGCGGGACCGGTTACTCGCTCCAACATCACCATCACGGCCAGGGGCGACCTCGACTGCGGCCTCAAGTCTTTTCGTCGCCTGCGAAGCGGTAGCAGGCACGCCGAGGGTTCCTGCTCCGGCCGAGCCGTAGCGACCTGCGTGTGATGCTGGCCGTCTGACCCGCGGACACGAGAAGGCCCCCCGATGGCTGTGAGGGCGTCATGAGGGGTACGGCACAAGGACGCGGGCGACGGCCTCCCCGCTGCAGGCGGAGCGGTAGGATCCGCGCTCGTGGACGACATACGACAGGCAACCATCACCTTCAGCGGGACCCTGACGCGGGAGGAGTTCGACGAGGCGGTTGCAGCCACCGGGATGATCCGGCGCGTCCGGTGGCTCATCGTGGTGGCTGCCGTCTTGATGGCGGCCTTGAGCCTGAGGCCGCTTGCCGGCGGCGGCCCGGTCAACGGAGGCCTGCTCACCCTCGCCGTGGTCTACGGGGTGCTCGGCCTGTTCCTGCCCCCGCTGCTCGCCAGCCGCGCGTTCCGTGCCGACCAGGCCAAGGGAGAGAAGCAGGCCACCATCGACGCCGCCGGCTTCGTGATCGTCCGCGGCGGTGACGAACTCATGCGGGTGCCGTGGCGCAGCGTCTACCGCTCCTACGAGACGGAGCGGGTATACGTCGTGACCGGCCGCCTCGGCTGGAAGGCCGGCCTGCTGATCGTGCCCAAGCGGCTGCTCGCCGGGGCCGGCGAGGCAGAGCTGATGGGCGTGCTGCTGGAGACCCGGGTCGGCCGGTCCAAGGGCCGCCGGGCGTAGGGCATCCTCCGCGGGAAGACGGCGACCGCCACAGCCCCGTGATCGAGTTCCTGTGTCGACATCGGTCCTCCTGCGTCGGACGGGGTACGGAGGCGTGCGGCTCGACGGTGGCGCGGAGCAGGTGGAGCTGTTCGAGGACGACGTCCGGATCTACCGGATGAGCCGCAGGTAAGGCGTAGGCCGACCAGCAGCGGTGCGGGCCGCCACCCTCGGGCCGAAGGCCCGGACCCCGTGAAACGGGCTCACCCCCGGTCGCGAAGCGATCCGTTCGGGGACCAAGCGAAGCGCGGTCCCCTGTGAAGGGGTGAGTTGGTGGCACTGGTTGTCGTCAGCAGGGATCGGGTGGGTTGTGCCTGGTCTCTCTGGTATGAGTTGTGATCTTGGCTGTCATGGGGATGTCCGTTCCTCTGTGCGGCCGGCCAGGGCCGGGCTGTGCCGGTGGGTATGGGTGAGGACGGCCGGTTGACGCGGGGTGTGCTGGCCCGTTGGTTGTTGGCGGTGGACCTGGGGCCGGGGTCGGTGTCGTCGCTGCATGTGCAGGTGATGGCGGAGGCTGCCGGTGTGATGGTTCGGATGGTTTGGAAGCGGCTGGCGGAGCCGCGTGAGGGCTGTCT
>NZ_JBHWBP010000138.1:0-18732 GCF_042735575.1 Streptomyces sp. NPDC059564
TTACCCTGCGCTCCTCGGCCCGCGTTCGGCCGGGCTGCTTGGCCCCCCTGTCCCAACCCGGGGGCCCGGGGGCGGGCCCGGCCCCCCGGGCCACCGGTCTGTCCGGACCCGTCAGGCGGGCGCCGGGCCGTTTCCGGCCTGGGCCATGGCGGCGGCCGCCCGGGCCTCACCCTCGGCCTGGGCCCGCTTCGAGTAGCGGATGGTCCACAGGATCAGGCCGCCGAGGAACCCGTAGATCAGGAACGGGTTCAGGGTGACCATCGTGGAGGTGGTCAGCGTGAAGGCGAGCACGACGCGCAGCGCGGCCTCGATCAGGTAGGCCACGCCCCAGACGGTGGTCATCCGCCGCATCACCCTGCGGAAGTCCGGGTACTGCCAGAGGCCGTTGAAGTAGGCCACGCCCTCCTTGGTGCCGTCGGTGCCGAACTTGCGGCCGAAGTAGAACATCAGCGGCTTCGGCGCGAGCAGGGTGACCAGGCACAGCGCCCCGAACAGCCCCGTCACCGCCGAGTCCTTGATCAGCAGGGTGCGCGCCGAGTGGGCGCCGACGAGGGTGACCAGCGCCGTGATCACCAGGAACACCAGGGTGACGATGGCGAATTCGTCGAGCTTGCGGCGCCAGGCCACATGGATGGCGCTGTCGAGCACCGGCCAGACGCCGCTGACCAGCAGCGCCGAGAAGTCGCTCCAGCCGTGGTCTTCGGTGAGCGTGTTGAAGGTGAGGATCGGGGCGACCACGTTGAGGCCGATGGTGAGGATCCAGCCGAGGGCGGTGGCCGCGCCGGAGCGTGCGGGAGGTGAGGGTTGTGCGGTGTCGCCGGACATGGAAGGTCCCCCTGGTGCGTGCCTGATGGTGTGCGGTAAGGGGACCGTAAAGACACCGCGGCGACAGCTACAAGCCGTTCTGACCAAAATGATCGCCAAGCCGTGCGGACCAGAGCATTCCGGACCAGGCCGTTTCCGTACGGAGGAAGCGCAGGTCAGGCGCGCAGGCCCCGGATGATCAGCGAGGTGACCGCCTCGAACTCGGTGACGATCGTGGGCGACAGCCAGTCCGCCGCGTACTGCGGGTCGTGGAAGCGCCCGGTGGCGTCGAAGACGGCGCGGGCGGCGGCGGGGACGTCGGGTGCGGCCAGCGTGCCGGCCGTGACGCCTTCGCCGATGATCCGCGCCAGCTGGTCGATGAGCTGGCTCAGGTGGGCGTCGACGACCCCGCTGTTCTCGGCGAGCAGCACGGTGTACGTGGCGAACAGCTCGGGATCGGCTCCGGCCTTGCGGCGCTTGGCTTCGAAGAGCGCCTCCAGCCACGACTCCAGCTTGGAGGGGGCCGTCCCGGCGGGCGCCGAGGCGATCTCCTCCAGCATCTTCACGCTCTTGGCGAGCCAGCGGTCCGTGACGGCCTCGCGCAGCGCCGCCTTGGACGGGAAGTGCCGGTACACGCTGCCGTGGCTGACGCCCAGAGCCCGCGCCACGTCCACCACGGTCGCCTTGCCGGGGCCGAAGCGGCGCAGCACTTCCTCGGTGGTTTCGAGGATGCGCTCGGGGGTCAGGGGTTCGGCGGCAGCGGGGGGCATGAGTACGACCGTACCGCCCGCTCAGTGCTCGCTGTCGAGGTGGGCCATCTGGGCCGCCGGGTAGCGCTCGCCGGCCGCCGCCCCGGCCGGGACCGCTTCCTCGATGGCGGTCAGGTCGGCCTCGGTCAGCTCCACCCGCATGGCACCCAGTGCCTCGGCCAGCCGGTCCCTGCGCCGGGCGCCGACCAGCGGCACGATGTCGGCGCCGAGCCTCGGCCCCTGCGCGAGCACCCAGGCGATGGCGGTCTGGGCGACGCTCACGCCCTTCTCCTCGGAGACCTTGCGCAGCGCGTCGACCAGGTCGAGGTTGCGCTGGAGGTTGTCGCCCTGGAAGCGGGGGCTCATACCGCGGAAGTCGCCGGGAGCCAGCGCGCGGTCGCGGCTGAAGTGGCCGCTGATCAGTCCGCGGGAGAGCACCCCGTACGCCGTGACGCCGATGCCGAGCTCGCGGGCGGCCGGCAGGATCTCGTCCTCGATGCCGCGGGAGATCAGGGAGTACTCGATCTGGAGGTCGGAGATCGGGGCCACCGCGGCGGCCCGGCGCAGGGTGTCCGCGCCGACCTCGGAGAGGCCGATGTGCCGGACGTGCCCGGCCTGGACGGCCTCGGCGATGGCGCCGACGGTCTCCTCGATCGGGACGTCCGGGTCCACGCGGGCGATCCGGTAGATGTCGATGTGGTCCCGGCCGAGCCGCTGCAGGGAGTAGGCCAGGAAGTTCTTCACGGCCGCGGGCCGGCCGTCGTAGCCCGTGAAGCCGCCCTCGACGGTGCGCAGGGCGCCGAACTTCACGCTGGTCAGGGCCTGCTCGCGGGCGGCCGCCGGGGCGGTGCGGAGGGCTTCGCTGATCAGGAGCTCGTTGTGCCCCATGCCGTAGAAGTCGCCGGTGTCGAGCAGCGCGTCCATGCCGGCGGGGACGGCCTCGAGGAAGGCGTGGATGGTCGCGATGGACTCGGCCCGGTCGGCCTCCCCGTAGAGCGCGGACATGCCCATGCAGCCCAGCCCCAGGGGGAAGACGGCCGGCCCGGTGGTGCCGAGCCCGCGGGGGGTCACGGAGGAGGAAGAGG
Source organism: Streptomyces sp. NPDC059564 (assembly GCF_042735575.1). Classification (NCBI taxonomy): domain Bacteria; kingdom Bacillati; phylum Actinomycetota; class Actinomycetes; order Kitasatosporales; family Streptomycetaceae; genus Streptomyces; species Streptomyces sp. NPDC059564. The sequence goes on from NZ_JBHWBP010000138.1 coordinate 2,639, forward strand.
AGGAGGCGGGGGTGGTGGTCGCGGAGTTCTCGTTCGTCGTCATGGAACGAGAATGGCATGACGAGTGACAGATTTCAATATCTGTCACTCGTCAGTGTGGGTCAGGCCGCCAGTCGGAGGATCAGGGCGGCCGCCGCGACCAGGGTGAGGACGGCCGCCGGGGCGAGCTCGAAGTCCTTGACGCGCAGGTGTGCGACGACCGCGCCGATGAAGTAGAGGGTCACGCCGACCGCGGCGGCCGCGCCGAGGGGGGCCATCCAGAGCCCGGCGACCAGGCCGACCGCCCCCGCGGCCTTGAGGGCGGCCAGTCGCGGCATCCAGGAGTCGGGCACCTCGACCTTCCGCATGCTCGCGGCGACCGCCTCGTTGCGCTGGAGCGTGAAGGTGGCGGACGCGGTGAGGGTGAGCGCGAGGAGGCCGGCGACGACGGCGTATGCGATGAACATGAGGGACTCCAACAATCGAGAATGTCGGATCATTGAATAGCATCAACGATCGATAGATCGCAATCATTCCTCGGCTGTTACGGTGTGGAACATGACGGCAGCACAGGAAGCCCCGCACCCACCGCAGCGGCTGGGCCTGCTGCTGGCCTGGCACGGGGCCGTCACCCAGACCCGGATGAGGAAGGCGCTCGGCGCGGCCGGGCTCACGCCCCGGCACGCGATGACGCTGATGCACCTGGAGAACGGCCCCGTGGGCCAACGGGCGCTGGCCGAGCTGCTGGAGGTGGACCCGAGCGTGCTCGTGGGGATCCTCAACGACCTGGAGCGCGACGGCCTCGTCGAGCGCCGCCGGGACCCGGCCGACCGCCGCCGCCACAACGTGGCCATCACCGGAGCCGGGGCCACCGTCCTGGGCGAGACCAACGCGGCGCTCGACGCCGTCGAGTCGGGTCTGTTCGCCGGGCTCAGCGCGCAGGAGCAGGACGTCCTGCGCGGCCTGCTGTCCCGCATCGACGCGCGGCCGGACGAGTTCGACTGCCAGGAGCAGTAGGACCCCGGCGGCGGGATACGGGGCCCCGCGGGCCGTCAGGCGAGCGGGGGAGCGGCGGCCGCCGAGGGGCTGAGCGCGGGCTCCTCCAGCTCACGGGCGGCGCGCCGGGCCGTCGCCTCGGCCCACGCCCCGGTCGTGACGGCGCCGACCACCAGGACGACCAGCCCGCAGCCGGTGATGATCCACCAGGCGGGCCGGGTGGCCGCCGCGAAGTCCCCGCCACCGGCCGTCCCGGCGGCCAGTACCGCGCCGATCACCGCGACCCCCAGCGCCCCGCCGGTCTGCCGGCTGGTGGAGGCCACGGCGGCCGCGACCCCCGCCTGGGCGCGCGGCATCCCGGAGACCGCCGTATTGGTGATCGGGGCGTTGACCAGGCCGAAGCCGATGCCGAAGAGCACGTACCCGGCGAACATCAGGGGCGTGGAGCCCTCGGCGGAGAACACCGCGAACAGCAGCCCGCTCGCCCCCATGGCCACCCCCGCCACCAGCAGCGGCAGCCGCGGCCCCCGGGAGGCCACCATCCGGCCCGACACCGGCGCGCACAGGAAGGCGAACGCCGCCATCGGCAGCATGTAGAGCCCGGCGTCCAGGGCGTCCAGCCCCCGCACGTCCTGGAGGTAGAGGGTGTTCAGGAAGAGGAACCCCGACAGCGCGGCGAACGCGCTCACCGCCAGCACCGTCGCCCCGCTGAAGGGGGCGCTGCGGAAGAACCGGGGGTCGATCAGCGGGTCCGCGCGCCGGGGCTCGTAGACCAGCAGCCCGGCCAGCGCCGCCAGCGCGGCCACGGCGCAGCCGAGGATCCGCGGGGAGGTCCAGCCCGCCGCCGGGGCCTCGATGATCCCGTACGTCACCGTGCCGAGCAGGAGCATGACCAGCAGCTGGCCCACCGGATCGGGCCGGCGCGGCCGCTCGGACCGGGACTCGGGGATGTAGCGCAGGGTCAGTACGAGAGCCGCGAGGCCGACGGGCAGGTTCACCCAGAAGATGGACCGCCAGCCGACGGAGTCCACCAGCAGCCCGCCGATCAGCGGCCCGGCGGCCATGGAGATGCCCACGACCGCGCCCCAGACACCGATGGCGCGGGCCCGTTCCTTGGGATCGGTGAACGTGTTGGTGATGATCGACATGGCGACCGGGTTGAGCATCGAGCCGCCGACGGCCTGGATCATCCGGAAGGCGATCAGCCATTCGAGGGTGGGGGCGAGCGAGCAGAGCACCGAGCCCAGTGTGAACAGGACCAGGCCCGCCGCGAAGACCTTGCGGCGGCCGATCCGGTCCCCCGTGGACCCGGCCAGCATCAGCAGCGAGGCGAGGACCAGCGTGTAGGCGTCGATCGTCCACTGCATACCGGAGACCGAGGCGTTCAGGTCGCGGCGCATGGAGGGGAGCGCGACGTTCAGGACGGTGTTGTCGAGACTGACGATGAGCAGGCTCATGCAGCAGATCGCCAGGACGAGCACGCGCCGCCGGGGACTCGTGTGATGCATATTGCCGATAGTACGGCTAACTAACGAACACCGCGTGCGCGACAATGGGGGGATGACCACGCTCCCTCCGCCTCTCGCGATCGGCCCGCACACCGTGCAGCCCCCGGTGGTGCTCGCGCCGATGGCAGGCATCACCAACGCCCCGTTCCGTACCCTTTGCCGCGAGTTCTCGGGCGGCAAGGGGCTGTTCGTGAGCGAGATGATCACGACCCGCGCCCTGGTCGAGCGCAACGACAAGACCATGCAGCTGATCCACTTCGACGCGACGGAAAAACCTCGCTCGATTCAGCTGTACGGGGTGGACCCGGTCACGGTCGGCAAGGCCGTCCGGATGATCGTCGAAGAGGACCGCGCCGACCACATCGACCTGAACTTCGGCTGCCCGGTCCCCAAGGTGACCCGCAAGGGCGGCGGCTCGGCCCTGCCCTACAAGCGCAACCTGCTGCGCGCGATCCTGCGCGAGGCCGTCGCGGGCGCCGGGGACCTGCCGGTGACCATGAAGATGCGCAAGGGCATCAACGACGAGCACCTCACCTACCTCGACGCCGGCCGGATCGCCGTCGAGGAGGGGGTCACCGCGATCGCCCTGCACGGCCGCACCACCGCCCAGCACTACGGCGGCACGGCCGACTGGGACGCCATCGCGCGGCTCAAGGAGCACGTCCCGGAGATCCCGGTGCTCGGCAACGGCGACATCTGGTGCGCCGAGGACGCGCTGCGCATGGTCCGCGAGACGGGCTGCGACGGCGTCGTCGTGGGGCGCGGCTGCCTGGGGCGGCCGTGGCTGTTCAACGACCTGGTCGCGGCCTTCGAGGGCCGCCCCCAGGACTTCCACAAGCCGACCCTGCGCGAGGTCGCGGCCACCATGCACCGGCACGCCCGGCTGCTCGGGGAGTGGATCGGCGACGAGGCCCGCGGGGTGATCGACTTCCGTAAGCACGTGGCCTGGTACCTCAAGGGCTTCGCGGTGGGGTCCGAGATGCGCGGGAAGCTGGCGGTGACCTCTTCCCTGGCCGAGCTGGACGCTCATCTGAGCGAGCTGGATCTGGATCAGTCGTGGCCCGAGAGCGCGGACGGCCCGCGCGGCCGGACGTCCGGAAACAACCGGGTTGTCCTGCCCGAGGGCTGGTTGAAGGATCCGTACGACTGCGCCGGGGTGAGCGAGGACGCCGAGCTGGACACCTCCGGAGGCTGACAAATCGCCCTCCGTGTAGCGTGATATACGCCACGCATGCGAAGGGTTTCGCTCAGATGAGCAGATAAGTCACGGGTAAGACTTTCAAAGGGTGGCACTGGGTGCCACCCTTTGTGCGTTCAAGAGTTGAACGCAAATGTATCGATGATCGCTCATCCGAGCGGGATCAAGCCTCAAAGTCCCCCTCTGTCTTCGGGTTGTGAACACTGCCAGGGGGTTTCCCTTACCCGTGAGTTACTTTCGATCTGCTGGCGCACGAGTGGTTACAGCCGCATGACGGCCAAGTGGACGTACCCAGAAGCCTTCGATCTGGGTATGTTCCTGGCCGTCAGGGCAGCCACCCGAGTCCTCGAGGAGTCGAGACCCGTGTCGGAAAACAAAGATCAGAAGTTCGTCTACGACTTCACCGAGGGCAACCGGGACCTCAAGGACCTTCTCGGCGGCAAGGGAGCCAACCTCGCCGAGATGACCAACCTTGGTCTCCCCGTGCCCCCCGGCTTCACCATCACCACCGAGGCCTGCAAGGTCTACCTGGAGAGCGGCACGGCCCCGGCCGAGCTGCGCGACGAGGTCAGCGCGCACCTCGCCGCCCTCGAGGCGAAGATGGGCAAGAAGCTCGGCCAGTCGGACGACCCGCTGCTGGTCTCCGTCCGCTCCGGAGCCAAGTTCTCCATGCCGGGCATGATGGACACGGTCCTCAACATCGGCCTCTCCGACGAGTCGGTCGCCGGCCTCACCGCCCAGTCGGGCGACGAGCGCTTCGCGTGGGACTCGTACCGCCGCCTGATCCAGATGTTCGGCAAGACCGTCCTGGGTGTCGAGGGCGAGCTCTTCGAGGACGCCCTCGACCAGGCCAAGGCCGCCAAGAAGGTCACCGTCGACACCGACCTCGACGCCGCCGACCTGAAGAAGCTGGTCAAGGTCTTCAAGAAGATCGTGGCGAAGGACGCCGGCCGCGAGTTCCCGCAGGACGCCCGCGAGCAGATGGACCTCGCCGTCGAGGCGGTCTTCAACTCGTGGAACACCGACCGCGCCAAGCTCTACCGCCGCCAGGAGCGCATCCCGAGCGACCTGGGCACCGCGGTCAACATCTGCTCCATGGTCTTCGGCAACCTGGGCCCCGACTCCGGCACCGGCGTCGCCTTCACCCGCGACCCCGCCAGCGGCCACGCGGGCGTCTACGGCGACTACCTCCAGAACGCCCAGGGCGAGGACGTCGTCGCGGGCATCCGCAACACCGTGCCGCTCGCGGACCTGGAGGCCATCGACAAGGCCTCGTACGACCAGCTCATGACGATCATGACGACGCTGGAGAACCACTACAAGGATCTCTGCGACATCGAGTTCACCATCGAGCGCGGCCAGCTGTGGATGCTCCAGACCCGCGTCGGCAAGCGCACCGCCGGCGCCGCCTTCCGCATCGCCACGCAGCTCGTGGACCAGGGCCTGATCGACGAGGCCGAGGCCCTCCAGCGCGTCACCGGCCACCAGCTGGCGCAGCTGATGTTCCCGCGCTTCGACGAGGACGCGAAGACGGAGCTGCTCGGCCGCGGCATCGCCGCCTCCCCGGGCGCGGCGGTCGGCAAGGCCGTCTTCGACTCGTACACGGCCGTCAAGTGGTCGCGCTCCGGCGAGAAGGTCATCCTGATCCGCCGCGAGACCAACCCGGACGACCTGGACGGCATGATCGCCTCCGAGGGCATCCTGACCTCGCGCGGCGGCAAGACCTCGCACGCCGCCGTCGTCGCCCGCGGCATGGGCAAGACCTGCGTCTGCGGTGCCGAGGAGCTCGACGTCGACACCAAGCGCCGCCGCATGACGGTCGGCGAGACGGTGATCGAGGAGGGCGACGTCGTCTCCATCGACGGCTCCACCGGCAAGGTCTACCTCGGTGAGGTACCCGTCGTACCGTCCCCGGTCGTCGAGTACTTCGAGGGCCGCATGCACGCCGGCGCCGACGACGCCGACGAGCTGGTCGCCGCCGTGCACCGGATCATGGCCTACGCGGACCGCGTCCGCCGCCTGCGGGTGCGCGCCAACGCCGACAACGCCGAGGACGCGCTGCGCGCCCGTCGTTTCGGCGCCCAGGGCATCGGCCTGTGCCGCACCGAGCACATGTTCCTCGGCGAGCGTCGCGGACTGGTGGAGCGACTGATCCTCGCGGACACCGACGACGAGCGCGAGGCGGCACTCAGTGCCCTCCTGCCGCTGCAGAAGAAGGACTTCGTCGAGCTGTTCGAGGCGATGGACGGACTGCCCGTCACCGTCCGCCTGCTCGACCCGCCGCTGCACGAGTTCCTGCCCGACATCACCGAGCTGTCGGTGCGCGTCGCCCTCGCCGAGTCCCGCAAGGACGCCAACGAGAACGACCTGCGCCTGCTCCAGGCCGTGCACAAGCTGCACGAGCAGAACCCGATGCTGGGTCTGCGCGGCGTCCGCCTCGGCCTGGTCATCCCCGGCCTGTTCAAGATGCAGGTCCGGGCCATCGCCGAGGCCGCCGCCGAGCGCAAGAACGCCAAGGGCGACCCGCGCGCCGAGATCATGGTCCCGCTCGTCGGCACCGTCCAGGAGCTGGAGATCGTCCGCGAGGAGGCCGACCAGGTCATCGCCGACGTCGAGGCCGCCACCGGCACGAACCTCAAGCTGACCATCGGCACCATGATCGAGCTGCCCCGTGCCGCTCTGACCGCCGGTCAGATCGCCGAGGCCGCGCAGTTCTTCTCCTTCGGTACGAACGACCTGACCCAGACGGTGTGGGGCTTCTCCCGCGACGACGTCGAGGCCAGCTTCTTCACCGCGTACCTGGAGAAGGGCATCTTCGGGGTCTCGCCGTTCGAGACCATCGACAAGGACGGCGTCGGCACGCTGGTCCGCAGCGCCGTCGAGGCCGGCCGGGCCACCCGCCCCGACCTCAAGCTCGGTGTCTGCGGCGAGCACGGCGGCGACCCGGAGTCGGTGCACTTCTTCCACGAGGTCGGCCTCGACTACGTCTCCTGCTCGCCCTTCCGGATCCCGGTGGCGCGCCTGGAGGCCGGCCGTGCGGCCGCCGAGGCGAAGGGCTCCGACAGCCGCTGAGCCCCGTAGGACCGGCCCCGCCGGACCCCTGACTGCGCCTGCCCCCGGTCGCCTGACCTCCGGGGGCAGGCGCGCCTTCTTTTCGAAGGCGGGGTATCGCCGCATATTCAACGAAGTCTTTACGGCGCCAGGCGGTGGACGGATCCCCACCCGTCCACCGCCTGCCGCCTATCGTGCCAGGCACGTCGGCGCTTCCCTGTGCGACCGACCGCCAGGCCCCGCAAAGCCCCCCACGGCCTTCACGGAGCGTTTCGGTCGCACCGGAGTGTGCCTGGCGGAGTACAGGATTTCGCTTGTCACGCCCCTGCCGAAAGGGGTTTCAACTGTGGCCGAAAGGGCGTGGTGACCACGTGTGACGGCATGCATACTCATGGGGCGGGGGGATTGCGGTTGCACAGCTGGGGGTTCGGTGCTTCGTATCCATTTCACTGGAGTGGACCTGGCACGCGTACGGATGGCAGGGCGTCCCGATGCGTTGTGGGAAACGATTCTTAGTTTTCACCGCTTAAGAGACCGGCGTGATGTCCGGTTGTTCGGTGAATGGCGTACGGAAACCCGGAGCCGGTTGAATGGTGAAACAAGGCTGCTCGGCGCGCTCATACCCGCGCGCGGGTATTTCCCGGATTTCCTGACCCCCGTGGAGGGGCAGTACGGGTGGGACGTCGGCCTCGACGCCCTGCGCGCGCTCCGCCCCGAACGGCTGCGGCGCGAGCTGTCCCTCGTGGGCTCGGGCTCCGGTACGGGCTTCGGGGCGGCCTTCGGGACCCCGCCACCCGCCCGGCTGCGGGAGTTCATCGACGGCGGCACCAAGCACCTGCCCCGGCTCCTGGCCGAGCTGCGCGGATACCACCGCGCGGCCGTGGAGCCGTACTGGACGCACATCCAGGCCCAGATCGAAGCGGAGCGGGCCGCGCGCGGCCGGGCCCTGCTCGACGGCGGCGCCGACGAGCTGCTCGCCTCGCTGCCGCCGATGCTGCGCTGGCGGGCGCCGGTGCTGGAGTGCGAGTACCCCGTGGACCGGGACGTACGGCTGCGGGGGCGCGGGCTGCTGCTCCAGCCGTCCTTCTTCTGCCGCCGCACCGCCGTGACCCTGCACGACCCGGAGCTGCCGCCCGTGCTGGTCTACCCGGCCGCGGCCCAGCTGGCCTCCACGGCGCCCGGCGGCGAGGCCGCCCGGCCCGCGGAGGAACAGCGCCAGCGGACCCTCGGCAAGCTCGTGGGGCACACCCGCTCCGTGGTGCTGCGGGCCATCGGCGACGGAGCCACCACCAGCGAACTGGCCCGCCGGGCCGGCGTCTCCCTGGCCTCGGCGAGCCAGCACGCCTGCGTGATGCGCGAGGCGGGCCTGGTGACCACCCTCCGCCACGGCAACGCCGTCCTCCACACGGTCACCCCGCTGGGCGCGGCCCTCCTCAAGGGCGGCGCCGTCGTGTCCTGAGGCTCTGACCTGCGGTTTCGTGGTCCGCGGAAGAAACTTCGGAAAAGTTTCCCGCAGAGCGATGAGTTGACCCGGGGGCGTCGGTCTACCTCTCGAAAGCACCGCACGAGAGACCCCAGAGAAGAGAGACACCGAGATGTCCACCATGATTTTCGTCAACCTGCCCGTCGAGGACCTCGAGGCGACCAAGGCCTTCTGGGGCAAGCTCGGCTACTCCTTCAACGCCCAGTTCACCGACGAGAACTGCGCCTCCATGCCCATCTCCGAGGCCATCGTCGCGATGTTCCTCACCGAGGCCCGCTACAAGGACTTCACCCACAAGGCCATCGCCGACGCCACCACCACCTCCGAGGTCCTGCTCTGCCTGAGCTCCGAGAGCCGCGACGCGGTGGACGCGCTGGTCGACGGGGCCCTGGCGGCCGGAGCCACCGAGCCCCGCCCCGCGCAGGACCACGGCGTCATGTACGGCCGGGCCTTCGACGACCTCGACGGCCACACCTGGGAGATCATGTGGATGGACCCGGCGATGGTCCAGGGCTGATCGCCGCGGGACAGCGGGATAACGGGGTCACGAGGTCGCGGCGGTCCGCACCGGGTAGGTCCGGACCGCCACCTCCTCGTCGTCCAGGCAGCGCCCCGACTCCAGGTCGAAGCGCTGCTTCAGCAGCGGCGAGGCCACGAACGGCCGGCCCGCCGCCCCTCCCAGCAGCCCGCGCGAGAGGACCTGCGCCCCGGTGAAGGGGTCCTGGTTGCCGATCGCGTACGGGCGCCCCGCGCGGTCGACGAACACGGCGGCCTGGCCCCCGTCGGGCAGCAGGACCGCCACCCCCCGCCCGGGAACGAGCGAGGACAGCTCGCACACCGTCAGCCAGCCCTCCGCCACCTTCAGTTCCACCGTCACCGGGCTCCTCCGATCGTCAGGACGGCCAGGTCGGGCTTGACCTGGTCGCGCTCGGGCACGAACCTCACCGTCGGGTCGGGGGCGCCGGGCGCGTTGACGAAGGACACGAAGCGGCGGATCCGCTCGGGGTCGCGGAGCGTCTCGGCCCACTCGTCCCGGTAGTGCGCCACGTGCCCGGCCATCAGCGCCTCCAGCTCCGCGCACAGTCCGAGCGAGTCGTGCACGATGACGTCCCGCAGGTGCTCCAGGCCCCCCTCCAGCCGCTCCAGCCAGGTGGAGGTCCGCTCCAGCCGGTCGGCGGTGCGGATGTAGAACATGAGGAACCGGTCGATGAGGCGCACCAGTTCGGCGTCCGACAGGTCCTGGGCGAGGAGGTCGGCGTGGCGCGGGACCGCGCCGCCGTTGCCGCCGACGTAGAGGTTCCATCCGCTCGCCGTCGCGATGACCCCGAAGTCCTTGCTCTGCGCCTCCGCGCATTCGCGGGTGCAGCCCGACACCGCCGACTTCAGCTTGTGCGGGGCGCGCAGGCCCCGGTAGCGCAGCTCCAGGTCGATGGCCATGCGGACGCTGTCCTGGACCCCGTAGCGGCACCAGGTCTGCCCCACGCAGGACTTCACCGTCCGCAGGGCCTTCCCGTACGCGTGCCCGGACTCGAATCCGGCGTCGACGAGGCGGGCCCAGATGAGGGGGAGCTGGTCGACGCGGGCGCCGAAGAGGTCGATCCGCTGGCCGCCGGTGATCTTCGTGTAGAGGCCGAAGTCGCGGGCCACCTCGCCGATCACGATCAGCTTGTCGGGGGTGATCTCCCCGCCCGGGATGCGGGGGACGACCGAGTACGAGCCGTTGCGCTGGAGGTTGGCGAGGAAGTGGTCGTTGGTGTCCTGGAGGGCGGCCTGCTCCCCGTCGAGGACGTAGCCGCTCGCGCCGAGCACGGGGGCGAGGGAGGCGATGACCGAGCCGACGGCGGGCTTGCACACCTCGCAGCCCTCGCCGCCGCGGGCCTCCTCGCGGCCGTGGGCGTCCAGGATCTCCCGGTACGAGGTCAGGCGCCGGGTGCGGACGATCTCGTAGAGCTCGGCGCGCGTGTACGGGAAGCAGCCGCACAGCCCCTTGTCGGCGGCGGCCGGCAGCAGCCGGCCGATCACCTTGAGGCAGCCGCCGCAGCCGGTGCCCGCCTTGGTGCACTTCTTGACCTCGGGCAGGGTCGCGCAGGCGGTGATCGCCTTCTTGGTGACGTTGTGGCAGGAGCAGATCACCGCCGAGTCGGGGAGCGCGGACGGGCCCATCGCGGTGGCGGGGCCGAGTCCGGCGGGCAGCACCAGCTGTTCGGGGGCCACCGGCGGGACGCTGCCGGTGAGGGGGCGCAGCAGCCCGTACGCGTCGGCGTCGCCGACCAGCACCCCGCCGAGCAGGACCCCGTCGGGGGAGATGACGAGCTTCTTGTAGACGCCGGAGCGGGAGTCGGACCAGACCACGTCCAGGCTGCCGGGGGCCGTGCCGTGCGCGTCGCCGAAGGAGGCCACGTCCACGCCGAGCAGCTTGAGCTTGGCGGACAGGTCCGCCCCGGTGAACCGGCGCTCGCGGCCCAGCAGGTCCTCGGCGGCCGTCTCGGCCATCTCGTAGCCGGGCGCGACCAGTCCGTAGACCCGGCCGTCGGACGCCAGGGCGCATTCGCCGATGGCGTAGACGTGCGGGTCGGAGGTGCGGCAGCGGGGGTCGACGGCGATCCCGCCGCGTTCGCCGACCTCCAGGCCGCAGTCGCGGGCGAGCTGGTCGCGGGGGCGGACCCCGGCGGAGAAGACGACCAGGTCGGTGGCGACGTCGGTGCCGTCCGAGAGCCGCATCCCGCTGACGGAGCCGTCCTCGCCGGTCAGCACCTCCTGGGTGCCGACGCCGGTGTGCACGGTCAGGCCCATGGACTCGATGGTGCGCAGCAGGGCCGCGCCGCCGCCCTCGTCGACCTGGACGGGCATCAGGCGGGGCGCGAACTCCACGACGCGGGTGGCGAGTCCGAGGCCCTTCAGCGCGCCGGCCGCCTCCAGCCCGAGCAGGCCGCCGCCGACGACGGCGCCACTGGTCCTCGTCTTGGCGTACTCCTCGATCGCGAGGAGGTCCTCGATGGTGCGGTAGACGAAGCAGCCGGGCGCGTCCTTGCCGGGGACGGGCGGCACGAAGGGGTAACTGCCGGTCGCCAGGACGAGCACGTCGTACGGGAACACGCGCCCGGAGCGGGTGGTGACGGTGCGGGCGTCCCGGTCGATGCTCCCGGCGGGGTCGCCGAGGTGCAGGCCGATCCCGTGCCGTTCCATGAACCCGTCGGGGACGAGGGAGAGGTCCTCGGGGGTGCTGCCGGAGAAGTAGGAGGTCAGGTGCACGCGGTCGTAGGCGGGCCGGGGTTCCTCGGCGAGCACGGTGACGGTGTGCGTGGCGGTGGCCCCGCGCTCGGCGAGGGCCTCCAGGTAGCGCTGGCCGACCATGCCGTGTCCGATCAGCACGATCGCGGGCAGGGACTCGGTCATGTCAGTGGCCTCCGTCGTCGGTGAGCAGGTGGAACAGGTCGTCGGTCTCGTGCAGGGGCTCGTCGCCCTCCCAGGTGCGGGCCAGGGCCCCCACGGTGGAGAGCTCGCCCAGCAGCACCCCGCCGACGAGGCGGTCGCCGCGGACGACGACCTTGCGGTAGGTGCTGCGGGTGGCGTCGGCGAGGCGGACCACGTCGTCGCCGGGCAGCGGGGTGGGCTCGCCGAAGGCGGCGAGGTCGAGCGGCCGGCCGGTTCCGCCGAGGGTGAGGCGGGTGAGGGCGCGGGTGCCGGTGTACTGCGTGGGGGAGCCGGTGAGGGTGGCGGCGAGGGCGTCGGCCTGCTCCAGGGCGGGGCCCGCCAGGCCGTACACCCGGCCGGCGTGCTCGGCGCAGTCGCCGATGGCGTGGACGGCGGGGTCGCCGGTGCGGAGGCGGCCGTCGACCACGATGCCCTTGCGGACCTCCAGCCCGGCCGCCCGGGCGAGCCCGGTGCGGGGGCGGACGCCGCAGGCGAGGACGACGAGATCGGCGTCCAGCCGGTACCCGTCGGCGAGCTCGACCCCGGTGACCAGGCGGGGTCCCCGGTCGGCGGTGGTGGTCAGGCCCCGTACGCGGCAGTGGGTGTGGATCTCCACGCCGAGGGCGGTCAGGTGGGCGTGCAGCAGCGCGGAGGCGTCCGCGTCCAGCTGGCGCTCCATCAGCCGCTCCGCCTGCTGCGCGAGGACCACCTGCGCACCCCGCGCGGCCAGCGCACGGGCCGCCGAGACGCCCAGCAGCCCGCCGCCGATGACCACCGCGCGCACGCCCGGACCGAGGGCCGCCGACAGGGCCAGGCAGTCGTCCATCGTGCGGAACGCGTGGACCCCGTCCGGGAGTTCCCGCCCCCCGGAGGTGAACAGCCCGCGCAGCGGCGGCAGGACCGGGTTCGAGCCGGTGGCCAGCACCAGCGCGTCGTAGCCCGTCACGGTGCCGTCGTCGCAGTGCACCCTGCGCTCCGCGCGGTCGACGCGGACCGCCCGCACGCCCCGGCGCAGTACGGGACCGGGGTCCGGGAGCGCGGCCACCCCGGGCGCGTACCGGCCCGCCAGGACCTCGGCCAGCAGCACCCGGTTGTAGGGGGCGCGGGCCTCTTCGCCGAGTACGGTCACCGCGGCGGCCGGGCCCAGCCGCGCGGCGAGCCGCAGGCCGGCCAGGCCGCCGCCGATCACCACCACACGCTGCCGAGGAGTCATGGGCACGAGCGTGCGCGCCCGCTGTTTCCCCGCCGAACCACCCCTGTTACCCGGACGGAACGCCGTCCTCAGCGCCGGGATCAAGGGCCGGTGAGGCCTTCCTCAAGGCCGCCTTAAGGGTCGCCGCAAGGGCTCCGGGGCCGCTTGGCGTGGGCGCCATGCGAGATGCGGCGTACGGGTCAAGGGCGGGGTGCTGGGCGGGGCGGGGCTGGTCGTCCTGCTCTGGGCGGCCCAGGTGCGCCCCTCGGCCCGGCTCGACGCGCTCTTCGCCACCGCCGCGCACCTGACCGGGCTGCTCGCCGGGTACGGGATCCTCGTGCTGCTGTTCCTGATGGCCCGGGTGCCCGCCGTGGAGCACGGCGTCGGCGCCGACCGGCCGGCCCGCTGGCACGCGCTGGGCGGCCGCCACGGGCTCCTCCTCTGCTTCGGTCACGGGCTCCTGGCCCTGCTCGGCTACGCCGTGTACGAAGGCGCCGACGTGCTCACCGCCGGCCGGGAGCTGCTCGGCCACCCCGCGCTCGGGGCCGCCGCCGCGGGGACCGTCCTGCCGGCCGCCGTCGGCGTGACCTCCGCCCGGGCCGTACGCCGCCGGGTCGCGCACGAAACCTGGCGCGGGGTGCACCTGGCCGTCTACCTCGCCGCCGCCCTCGCCTTCGGCCACCAGCTGTCCGGGCCCGATCTGGCGGCCGCCGCCTGGTTCTGGGCCCTCGCCCACACCGTCGTCGGCGTGCTGCTGGTCTGGTACCGCGCCGTGGTCCCCGTACGGCAGGCCCTGCGGCACGCGCTGCGGGTCGCGGAGGTACGGGCGGAGGGGCCCGGGGTGGTCTCCGTCGTCGTGCACGGGCAGCACCTCGCGGAGCTGCGCGCCGAGCCCGGGCAGTTCCTGCACTGGCGGTTCCTCCAGCGGCGGCTCTGGTACACGGCCCTGCCCTTCTCGCTGTCCGCTCCGGTGCGCGGCGCCACGCTGCGGATCACCGTGAAGGGGCTCGGCGGGCACTCCCGCCGGATCCGCCGGCTGCGTCCCGGTACGCGGGTCATCGCCACCGGGCCGTTCGGGGCGCTCACCGCCGCCCGGCGGACGCGGGCCAAGGTGCTGCTGATCTCCCCCAGCTAACGCTGGGAGGTGCCCCCTGCGGGGTCGGGATCACCCCGATGCGGGCCCTGTTCGAGACGCTGCCGGGCGGGCCCGGGGACATCACCCTGTTTCCGAGCCGGGAGCCGCCGCGCCGCCGCGCCCCGCCGCCCGGCACCGCAAGCCGCGCCCGGGTTCCGCCGTGCGGACCGCGGCCGCCGCGCTGGTCCGCGTACCGCCCGGGCGGCGGCTCGCGGCGGGGCTGGGGCTGGCCGGCGTGCTGGCGGCGACCGCGCTGACAGCCGTGGTGGAACCGGCCGCTCCGGTGGCGCCGGACCGGGCGCCGGCCCGGCAAAGCTCAACCTTTGCGCAAGATTCCGGGCATTGATGGTCACCGCACGGATCCGGTCCATAGGGTCGGCCCGTGCCTGACATATCACTGACCATGATCATCGTGCTGTGCGTCGCCGCGGCCGCCGCCGGATGGATCGACGCGGTGGTGGGCGGCGGCGGACTGCTGCTCCTGCCCGCCCTGCTGCTCGGCCTCCCGCACGCCCACCCCGCCACCGTGCTCGGAACGAACAAGGCGGTGGCCATCGTCGGCACCACCGGGGCGGCCGTCACCTACGCCCGCAAGGCCCCGGTGAACGTGAAACTCGCCGTCCGCATCGGCGTGGCCGCGCTCGCCGGATCGATGGGCGGGGCCGCGCTCGCGGGCGGGATCAGCAAGGACGCGCTGCGCCCGCTGATCATGGGGGTGCTCGTGGTGGTGGCCGCCGTGGTCATCTTCAAACCCGGCTTCGGCACCGCCCCCGCCGCCTCGCCCGTGTCCCGTCAGCGGGTGCTGCTCACCATCGGCCTCGCCGGTCTGGGCATCGGCTTCTACGACGGCCTGATCGGGCCCGGCACCGGCACCTTCCTGGTCCTGGCCCTCACCGCCCTGCTCCACCTGGACCTGGTCACCGCCTCCGCCACCGCCAAGATCGTCAACGTGTGCACGAACGGCGGGGCGCTGGCGATGTTCGCGTACCAGGGGATGGTGCTGTGGCAGCTGGCCGCCCTGATGGCGCTCTTCAACCTCGCCGGGGGCATGATCGGCGCCGGGATGGCCCTCAAGAAGGGCAGCGGCTTCGTACGGGGCGTGCTGCTGACGGTGGTCGGCGCGCTGGTCATCAAGCTGGGCTTCGAGCAGTGGGGCTGACGGGCGGCCGGGGACCGGCGGGCCTCAGTACGTCCCCGTGAGGTGGGCGAAGACGACCACGTTGCCCTGGTAGCCCGTGCGCGGGGAGAAACCGCCGCCGCAGGTGATCACCCGCAGTTCGGCGCGGGGCGAAGGGCCGTACACGCGCCGGTCCGGGAAGGCCTTGGCGTCGTAGACCTCGACCGCGTGGACCGTGAACACGGCCGTACGTCCGTCCGCGCGGGCGACCTCGATCGCGGCGCCCCGGCGCAGCGCGCCCAGGTGGTAGAAGACGGCCGGACCGATGGCGTCGTCGACGTGGCCCGCGATGACGGCCGTGCCCGTCGCGCCGGGCGTGATCCCGTCGCGGTACCAGCCCGCGAGGTCGCGGCGGGCGGGCGGGGGCACTTCGAGGCTGCCGTCGCGGTCGAGGCCGAGCCCGGTGAGCGGGGCGTCGACGCCGATCGACGGGATCCGGATCCGGGTGGGCGGGGAGCCGGTGAGCGGGGCGATGGACCCCGGGAACCGGGCCTGCGCGCTCAGCCCTTCGGCGGGGGAGGGCAGCGGCGGCCCGACCGGCTCGCGGGAGCCGGTGGTCACCAGCCAGATGCCGATGCAGGCGGCGACCGCGACGAGTCCGGCGGGGCCGCGCCGCCCGGCCGGGCCCGCTCCGGCCGCGGGGTGCCGTCGCAGGCCCCGGAAGCCGCCGTGCATGCGTACCCCCTTGCCTTGCCGTTCGCCGTGCCGTTCGCAGGACTGGCCGTCGCCCGGCCCCGCGAACGGGGGGGACCTCGCGGGGCGGGCGACGGGGGGCGGTACCGGTCGGACCGCGGCCGGAGCCGCGGTGGGCGCCCGTCAGCTCCGCGTGCCGCTCGCCCGGCGACGCAGGAGCCAGGTACCGCCGACGGCGGCCGCGGCCAGTACGGCCGCTCCCGCCGTGATCTTGGCGGGGTCGGTGGCGGTGGTCGTGCCACCGCCCACCCCGGAGTGCACGTGACCC